>NZ_CP109000.1:1500000-1730000 GCF_036226605.1 Streptomyces sp. NBC_00704 | reverse complement strand
CGCGGGGAAGTGAAACATCTCAGTACCCGCAGGAAGAGAAAACAACCGTGATTCCGGGAGTAGTGGCGAGCGAAACCGGATGAGGCCAAACCGTATGCGTGTGAGACCCGGCAGGGGTTGCGCATACGGGGTTGTGGGATCTCTCTTTTACGGTCTGCCGGCCGTGAGACGAGTCAGAAACCGTTGATGTAGGCGAAGGACATGCGAAAGGTCCGGCGTAGAGGGTAAGACCCCCGTAGTCGAAACATCAGCGGCTCGTTTGAGAGACACCCAAGTAGCACGGGGCCCGAGAAATCCCGTGTGAATCTGGCGGGACCACCCGCTAAGCCTAAATATTCCCTGGTGACCGATAGCGGATAGTACCGTGAGGGAATGGTGAAAAGTACCGCGGGAGCGGAGTGAAATAGTACCTGAAACCGTGTGCCTACAAGCCGTGGGAGCGTCGGACGGAGAGCTTGCTCTTCGTCTCGTGACTGCGTGCCTTTTGAAGAATGAGCCTGCGAGTTTGCGGTGTGTTGCGAGGTTAACCCGAGTGGGGAAGCCGTAGCGAAAGCGAGTCCGAACAGGGCGATTTTAGTAGCACGCTCAAGACCCGAAGCGGAGTGATCTAGCCATGGGCAGGTTGAAGCGGAGGTAAGACTTCGTGGAGGACCGAACCCACCAGGGTTGAAAACCTGGGGGATGACCTGTGGTTAGGGGTGAAAGGCCAATCAAACTCCGTGATAGCTGGTTCTCCCCGAAATGCATTTAGGTGCAGCGTCGTGTGTTTCTTGCCGGAGGTAGAGCACTGGATAGGCGATGGGCCCTACCGGGTTACTGACCTTAGCCAAACTCCGAATGCCGGTAAGTGAGAGCGCGGCAGTGAGACTGTGGGGGATAAGCTCCATGGTCGAGAGGGAAACAGCCCAGAGCATCGACTAAGGCCCCTAAGCGTACGCTAAGTGGGAAAGGATGTGGAGTCGCACAGACAACCAGGAGGTTGGCTTAGAAGCAGCCACCCTTGAAAGAGTGCGTAATAGCTCACTGGTCTAGTGATTCCGCGCCGACAATGTAGCGGGGCTCAAGCGTACCGCCGAAGTCGTGTCATTGCGATATATACCCCCAACGGGGATCGTGATGGGTAGGGGAGCGTCGTGTGCCGGGTGAAGCAGCACCGGAAGGTAGTTGTGGACGGTTCACGAGTGAGAATGCAGGCATGAGTAGCGATTCACACGTGAGAAACGTGTGCGCCGATTGACTAAGGGTTCCTGGGTCAAGCTGATCTGCCCAGGGTAAGTCGGGACCTAAGGCGAGGCCGACAGGCGTAGTCGATGGATAACCGGTTGATATTCCGGTACCCGCTGTGAAGCGTCAAACATCGAACCAGGCGATGCTAAGTCCGTGAAGCCGTTCCGGACCCTTCGGGGAATGGAAAGTGGTGGAGCCGGCGAACCAGACTTGTAGTAGGTGAGTGATGGGGTGACGCAGGAAGGTAGTCCATCCCGGGCGGTGGTTGTCCCGGGGTAAGGGTGTAGGACGGTGTGTAGGCAAATCCGCACACCATATAGTCTGAGACCTGATGCCGAGCCGATTGTGGCGAAGTGGATGATCCTATGCTGTCGAGAAAAGCCTCTAGCGAGTTTCATGGCGGCCCGTACCCTAAACCGACTCAGGTGGTCAGGTAGAGAATACCGAGGCGTTCGGGTGAACTATGGTTAAGGAACTCGGCAAAATGCCCCCGTAACTTCGGGAGAAGGGGGGCCACGTTTGGTGAGAGGACTTGCTCCTCGAGCTGGGTGTGGCCGCAGAGACCAGCGAGAAGCGACTGTTTACTAAAAACACAGGTCCGTGCGAAGCCGTAAGGCGATGTATACGGACTGACGCCTGCCCGGTGCTGGAACGTTAAGGGGACCGGTTAGTCACATTTCGGTGTGGCGAAGCTGAGAACTTAAGCGCCAGTAAACGGCGGTGGTAACTATAACCATCCTAAGGTAGCGAAATTCCTTGTCGGGTAAGTTCCGACCTGCACGAATGGCGTAACGACTTCTCGACTGTCTCAACCATAGGCCCGGTGAAATTGCACTACGAGTAAAGATGCTCGTTTCGCGCAGCAGGACGGAAAGACCCCGGGACCTTTACTACAGTTTGATATTGGTGTTCGGTTCGGCTTGTGTAGGATAGGTGGGAGACTTTGAAGCGGCCACGCCAGTGGTTGTGGAGTCGTCGTTGAAATACCACTCTGGTCGTGCTGGATGTCTAACCTGGGTCCGTGATCCGGATCAGGGACAGTGTCTGATGGGTAGTTTAACTGGGGCGGTTGCCTCCTAAAGAGTAACGGAGGCGCCCAAAGGTTCCCTCAGCCTGGTTGGCAATCAGGTGTTGAGTGTAAGTGCACAAGGGAGCTTGACTGTGAGACCGACGGGTCGAGCAGGGACGAAAGTCGGGACTAGTGATCCGGCGGTGGCTTGTGGAAGCGCCGTCGCTCAACGGATAAAAGGTACCCCGGGGATAACAGGCTGATCTTCCCCAAGAGTCCATATCGACGGGATGGTTTGGCACCTCGATGTCGGCTCGTCGCATCCTGGGGCTGGAGTCGGTCCCAAGGGTTGGGCTGTTCGCCCATTAAAGCGGTACGCGAGCTGGGTTTAGAACGTCGTGAGACAGTTCGGTCCCTATCCGCTGCGCGCGCAGGAATATTGAGAAGGGCTGTCCCTAGTACGAGAGGACCGGGACGGACGAACCTCTGGTGTGCCAGTTGTTCTGCCAAGGGCATGGCTGGTTGGCTACGTTCGGGAGGGATAACCGCTGAAAGCATCTAAGCGGGAAGCCTGCTTCGAGATGAGTATTCCCACCCACTTGATGGGGTAAGGCTCCCAGTAGACGACTGGGTTGATAGGCCGGATGTGGAAGCCCAGTAATGGGTGAAGCTGACTGGTACTAATAGGCCGAGGGCTTGTCCTCAGTTGCTCGCGTCCACTGTGTTAGTTCTGAGGCAACGACCGTTGCCGGTTAGAGCTGGAAACAAGTAAAAAGTGTGCTTGTTCGCTCGAAACCATTAGGGTTTCGGTGGCCATAGCGTGAGGGAAACGCCCGGTTACATTTCGAACCCGGAAGCTAAGCCTTACAGCGCCGATGGTACTGCAGGGGGGACCCTGTGGGAGAGTAGGACGCCGCCGAACAATCTTTGGAAAGGACCCTTGGTCCCAGCGTTCAGCTGGGACCAAGGGTCCTTTTCGTTTTTCTGGAGCGCGCCGGGTACGCGGGTGCGCGAGAATGTTTGCTGTACCGATGACAGGAGTCACCCATGTCCACCAACTCTCCCGACGACCGACCTGAGCGCGACCAGCGGCGACGGGACAGTGGGGACCGCGCCGGCAGCCGCGGTGACCGCGGAGACCGTGGCGGCTTCCGCCGCGACGACCGCGGAGACCGGCCGGCGTTCCGTCGTGACGACGACCGGGGCGGAAACGGCCGTCGGGACGACAACCGGAGTGGCGGCGGTTTCGGCCGTCGTGACGACAATCGTGGTGGCGTCGGCGGTCGGGACGACAATCGTGGTGGCGGCGGTTACGGCCGCCGGGATGATCGTCGTGAGGGGGACCGTGGGTCTCGGCCGGGGTTCCAGCGCGATGACCGCGGGGACCGTGGGCCGCGACGTGACGACCGTGGCGGCGACCGGCCGGGCTTCCGCCGGGACGACCGTGGGGACCGTCCCGCCTTCCGCCGTGACGAGCGCCGTGACGACCGGGGCGAGCGTCCTCCCTTCCGGCGTGACGACCGTGGGGATCGGCCGGCGTTCCGTCGGGACGACAACCGGGGTGGCGGCGGTTTCGGCCGTCGTGACGACAATCGTGGTGGTGGCGTCGGCGGTCGGGACGACAACCGGGGTGGCGGCGGTTACGGCCGCCGGGATGATCGTCGTGACGGGGACCGTGGGTCTCGGCCGGGGTTCCAGCGCGATGACCGCGGGGACCGTGGGCCGCGTCGTGACGACCGTGGCGGCGACCGGCCGGGCTTCCGCCGCGACGACCGTGGGGACCGTCCCGCCTTCCGTCGTGACGACCGGGGCGAGCGTCCCGCTTTCCGGCGTGACGAGCGTCGGGACGATCGCCGTGACGACCGGGGCGAGCGTCCCCCCTTCCGGCGTGACGATCGCCGTGACGACCGCGGAGACCGTCCCGCGTTCCGGCGTGACGATCGCCGTGACGACCGGAGTGACCGTCCCGCGTTCCGACGTGACGAGCGACGTGACGACCGTGGGGACCGTCCCGCCTTCCGCCGTGACGACCGTCGGGACGACGGGGGCGAGCGTCCTCCCTTCCGGCGTGACGAGCGCCGTGACGACCGTGGGGACCGTCCCGCGTTCCGACGTGACGAGCGGCGTGACGATCGTGGTGGGTTCCGTGGGCGGGACGACCGGGGGGCCGCTCCCCGTGGTCCCCGTCGGGACGACCGTGGTGGACGGCCCGGTGGGTTCGGCGGTCGTGACCGCGACCGTGACGGCGGCGGCTACGGCCGGCGTGACGATCGCCGGGACGACCGGCATGGCGGCGGCGGCCGTTTCCGTGACGAGCGGGACCGGGACCGTGAGCCGATCAAGCGGCTGCCGATCCCGGAGGACGTCACCGGCGAGGAGATCGACAAGGACGTGCGGCAGGAGCTGATGAGCCTGCCCAAGACGCTCGCCGACGACGTCGCCAAGAACCTGGTGATGGTCGCCCGGCTGATCGACGAGGACCCCGAGCGCGCCTACGCCTACTCCAAGGTGGCCCTGCGGCTCGCCTCCCGTGTCGCCGCCGTCAGGGAGGCGGGCGGGTTCGCCGCGTACGCCAACCAGAAGTACAGCGAGGCGCTCGCCGAGTTCAGGGCGGCCCGGCGGATGAGCGGCTCCGTGGAGCTGTGGCCGGTCATGGCCGACTGCGAGCGGGGGCTCGGGCGGCCGGAGAAGGCCCTCGACATGGCCGGCGCTCCCGAGGTGCACAAGCTCGACAAGGCCGGGCAGGTGGAGATGCGGCTCGTCGCGGCCGGCGCCCGTCGTGACCTGGGACAGCTGGACGCGGCCATCGTGACGCTCCAGAGCCCCGAGCTGGCGGCCGGTTCCGTCCAGCCGTGGACCGCGCGGCTGCGCTACGCCTACGCCGACGCCCTGCTCGCCGCCGGGCGGGAGGCCGAGGCGCGTGAGTGGTTCGCCAAGGCCGTCGAGGCGGACCGGGACGGCAGCACCGACGCCTCCGACCGGCTCGCCGAGCTGGACGGGGTGGACTTCGTGGACGCCCTGGACGAGGAAGGCGAAGGGGTCGACGGAGCCGAAGACAGCGACGGCGCGGGCGAGGTCGTCGTGGAGGAAGCGGCGCCGGCCGAGGACGTGGAGGCGGACGCTCCCGAGGCCGGGGCGAAGGCCGAGCCCGACGAGGACTGACGTCCGATGAATGGGCGGGACCCGGTGACGCCGGGTCCCGCCCATTCGTGCGTTCGGGCTCAGACGTCCAGTGCGCGCAGGACCAGTCCCGAGGCGGGCTTGGGACCGAACGACGTCGACTTGCGGGGCATCGTGACGCCCTGGCGGGCGAGGTCGCGGACGACCTCCTCGCGGACCGGGTGCAGCAGGACCGCCGTGCCGCCGTCGCGTTCGGCCTTCCGCACGGTCGCGGCCGTGTCGTGGATGTAGGCGATGCGGGAGGGATCGTCCTCCGGGATGCCCCAGACGTGAGCGAGAAGCGTCGCGTGCAGGACCGTCGCGTCCAGGGTGCGCCAGGCCTGCGGGCGGTCGGCGGGGACCGTGCGGGCGAGGAGGTCCGGGTCCGGGCTGTCGACGAGGTGGAAGGCGCCGTCGCCGGCGAGGAGGAACGCGTTGCCCGCGCAGGCGGCGTCGGCGAGGACGTCGAGGGCTCGGGGGAGGCCGACGTCCAGGGATCGCACGCGGAAGTGCCCGTCGAGCGCCGCCAGGGCCTCGGCGACCGGCAGGCCGTGCAGGAGGCGGTGGATGGCGCGCACGCGCAACGGGTAGCGCGCCGTGTCCACCAGGAGGACGAGACCGTGGTCCCAAGGGCCGGGCCCGGGCTGCTCGGAGCGCAGCCGGAGGTAGGTCGCCCAGCGGTGGTGGCCGTCGGCGATCAGGGCCTGACGGCGGGCGAGGTCCTGCTGGACGCGGGCGGTCTCGGCGGGGTCGGTGATCGCCCAGAGCCGGTGGCTGTAGCCGTCCTCGGTGGTCGTGGACAGCAGCGGGGGAAGGGCGGCCGCGCGGTCCACGGCCTCCGCCGCGGCGCCGTCGCCCCGGTAGGTGAGCAGGAGGGGTTCCAGGTTCGCGTGGGTGGCCCGCATCAGGGCCGCGCGGTCCGCCACGATGTGCGGCATGACGTCCTCGTGGGGCAGGACGACGCCCTCCGAAGGCTCCGAGAGGCGCAGCGCCCCGATCAGCCCGCGCTGGAGCATGCCGTCCGCGTGGCGTTGCTCGTAGACGTACAGGGCGGGCTCGGGGTCGGCCGTCAGGACGCCTTCGGCGAGCCAGCGGCGCAGGGTGCCGGCGGCCTGTTCGTTGCGGGCGGCGGGGGTGGCGGCCTGAGGCAGGATCAGGCGGACGATGTTGTACGGGTCCGCGTCCTGGAGGTGATGCAGGCCGTCGGGGCGCACCACGACGTCGTACGGCGGGGAGGTGACGGCGGCGAGGCTGCCGACCCGGTCGGGGTCGTAGCGCAGGCCTCGGAACGGGGTGAGTTCCAGGCCTCGGGGCGCCGTCGCCTCGGAGGGACCTGCTGTGTTCATCCCGGCATCGTACGTGTGCCGGTGGCGTGCGGGATGATCGAGGGAAAGCGGACCGAACGAGGAGCGATGCGGAATGAGCCGGAGTGTCAGGACGAGGCCCGAGGGCAGTGGGCAGGCCCTGAGCGAGGCGTACGACACGGCTCTGCTCGACCTCGACGGGGTGGTGTACGCGGGAGGGAACGCGATCGTGCACGCCGTCGGGTCGCTCGCCTCCGCGCGCGCGGGCGGCATGCGGCTCGCGTACGTCACCAACAACGCGCTGCGCACGCCGGACGCGGTGGCGGACCATCTGTCGGAGCTGGGCATACCGGCGGGCGCCGACGACGTCATCACGTCGGCGCAGGCGGTCGCGCGGCTGATCGGCGAGCAGGTGCCGGCGGGGTCGCGGGTGCTGGTGATCGGCGGGGAGGGGCTGCGGGTCGCGCTGCGTGAGCGCGGGCTCGTGCCGGTGGAGTCGGCGGACGACGACCCGGCGGCCGTGGTGCAGGGCTTCGGCGGGCCGGACCTGCCGTGGGGGCGGTTCGCGGAGGCGTCGTACGCCGTCGCGCGCGGGGTGCCGTGGTTCGCGTCCAACACGGATCTGACGATTCCCAGCGGGCGGGGCATCGCGCCGGGCAACGGCGCGGCGGTCGAGGTCGTGCGGATCGCGACCGGCGCCGAGCCGCAGGTGGCGGGCAAGCCGCTGCCTCCCATGCACCGGGAGACGATCCTGCGCACGGGCGCGGAGCGGCCGTTGGTGGTCGGGGACCGGCTGGACACCGACATCGAGGGCGCGTTCAACGGCGAGGTGGACTCGCTGCTCGTCCTCACCGGAGTGACCGACGGGCCGCGACTGCTCGCCGCGCCGCCGCAGCACCGGCCGACGTACGTCGACGCCGACCTGCGCGGGCTGCTCGCCGGACAGCCGGAGGTGGCCGTGGCGGGGGACGGGTTCCGGTGCGGCGGCTGGACGGCCGTCGCCGGGGCGGAGCGACTGGAGCTGGCGGGCGCGGGCGAAGCGCTGGACGGGCTGCGGGCGTTGTGCGCGGCGGCCTGGACGGCGGCCGGGGACGGCGTCTGCGAGCTGGACGGGGGGAAGGCGCTGGCCCGGCTCGGCCTGTGAGTTGCGCCGAGCGAGGACGTGCGGGGCGGGTGTGAAGGGCGCGTGACGGGCCGGAGGAACGGGCGGACCCGGGGGCCTGGCGTCGTTGCGAGGGTAGGCTAACCTAACTGCGTGTTGGTCGACAGTGTTCCCGTACCGCGCGCGGAGACCGCCCCCGCGCCCCCGGACCGCCGGGCGGTCCGCTCCCTCGGACTCCTCGCCGCCCTGGCGGTGCTGCTGCTGATGGCGGTGGCGAGCATCGCCGTCGGGGCCAAGGAGTTGTCGGTCGCGCAGGTCTGGCACGGGCTGTTCCACGACTCCGGGACCTACGCCGACGTCGTCGTCGACGAGCGGCTCTCGCGGACCGTGCTCGGGCTGCTCGTCGGGGCGGCGCTCGGCCTGTCGGGAGCCGTCCTCCAGGCGCTGACGCGCAACCCGCTGGCCGATCCCGGACTGCTCGGACTCAACGCGGGCGCGTCGGCCGCCGTCGTCACCGCCATCTCCTTCTTCGGCGTCACCAGCCTGAGCGGCTATGTGTGGTTCGCGTTCTGCGGAGCGGCCGCGGTCGGGGCGCTGGTCTGGTTCCTGGGCGGCAGCCGGGGGGCCACCCCGGTGCGGCTCGCGCTCGCCGGCACCGCCGTCAGCGCCGCGCTCTACGGTTATCTCCAGGCCGTGATGATCCTGGACGGCGCCGCGCTCGCCCGGATGCGGTTCTGGACGGTGGGCTCGCTGTCCTCGGCGACCGACGACACGATCCGGCAGGTGCTGCCCTTCCTCGTGGCCGGCACGCTCCTGGCGTTCGCGCTCGCCCGGCCGCTGAACGCCGTGGCGATGGGCGACGACACCGCCAGGGCGCTCGGCGCGAACCTGAACCGCACCCGGGCGCTGTCGATGCTCGCGGCGACCGTGCTGTGCGGCGCGGCGACCGCGGCCTGCGGGCCGATCGTGTTCGTCGGGCTGATGGTCCCGCACGTGGTCCGCTCGTTCACCGGGCCCGACCTGCGCTGGATCATGCCGTACGCGGCGGTCCTGGCGCCGGTGCTGCTGCTCGGCTCCGACGTCGTCGGGCGGGTGGTGGCCCGGCCGTCGGAGGTCCAGGTCGGCATCATCACCGCGATCGTCGGCGGCCCGGTCTTCATCTTTCTCGTACGACGGCGGAGGACGGCCCAGCTGTGAAGAGCGCGCAGAAGACCCCCCGCGGCCCCCGCGCGCTGCGCACCCGCGGCGGGCTGTCCGTCCGGCTGGACCCGCGGGCGCTGACCGTCGTCGTGCTGCTGGCCCTCGCCGCGCTCGCCGCGGGCGTGGTGCTGATCGGCACCGGCGACTTCCCGATCCCGGCGGCCGACGTCGTGCGCACGCTCTTCGGCCACGGGGACGCCGGACAGGAGTTCATCGTCAACGAACTGCGGCTGCCGCGGGTGCTCGTGGGGCTGCTCGTGGGCGCGTCGCTGGGCCTGGGCGGGGCGCTGTTCCAGGCCGTGTCGCGCAACCCGCTGGGCAGTCCGGACGTGCTGGGGCTCGGGCAGGGGGCGACGGCCGGCGCGCTCGTGATGATCGTGCTGTTCTCCGGGAGCGCCGCCCAGGTGACCGCGGGCGCGCTCGTCGGCGGGCTGGTGACCGGGGCCCTGATCTATCTGCTGGCGTGGAAGCGGGGCGTCCACGGGTACCGGCTGGTGCTCGTCGGCATCGGCGTCTCGGCCGTCGCGACGGCCGTCAACGGATACCTCCTCACCAAGGCCGACTTCGTCGACGCGGCCCGCGCCGTGGTGTGGATGACCGGCACGCTCGACGGCCGGGACTGGAAGCAGGTCTGGCCGCTGCTCGCGCTGGCCGGCGTGCTGGTGCCGCTCGTCCTCGCCCACGCGCGGGGGCTGCGCATGATGGAGATGGGCGACGACGTCTCCCAGGCGCTGGGCGTGCGCGTGGAGCGCGTGCGGCTGGTGCTCATGGTGTCCGCCGTGCTGCTGACGGCGGCCGCCACCGCCGCGGCCGGGCCGGTCGGCTTCGTGGCGCTCACCGCGCCGCAGCTCGCGAGGCGGCTGACCCGCTCGCCCGGACCGAACCTCGTGGCGTCCCTGTGCATGGGCGCCGCCCTGCTGGTGACCGCCGACTGGGCCTCGCAACGGCTCTTCGGGGACGGGCAGCTGCCCGTGGGCGTGGTCACCGGCGTGCTGGGCGGCGTCTATCTGCTGTGGCTCCTCGTCACCGAGCGCAGGGCGGGGCGCATATGACCGGCGCGCGCAACCGCCCCGGGCCCCCGCCCGACCGCCCGAGTCCCGGCCCGACCGCCCCAGCCCGGGTCCTGGCCGCCCCGCCGACCGCGACAACCCAGGGAGCATCGTGAACCGCCTGTCCGCCGAGGACGTCACCCTCGCCTACGACCAGAGGGTCATCGCCGAACAGCTGTCGGTGGAGATACCGGACAACTCCTTCACCGTGATCGTCGGCCCGAACGCCTGCGGGAAGTCGACGCTGCTGCGCGCGCTGTCGCGGATGCTGAAGCCGAACCGGGGCCGGGTGCTGCTGGACGGGCAGGTCATCCAGTCGATGCCCGCGAAGAAGGTGGCGCGCACGCTGGGGCTGCTGCCGCAGTCGTCCGTCGCCCCCGACGGGATCACCGTCGCCGACCTCGTGGGCCGCGGCCGCTACCCGCACCAGGGCGTCCTGCGGCAGTGGTCGGCCGAGGACGAGCGGGTGGTGCGGGAGTCCATGACGCGGACCGGGGTCGCCGAACTCGCCGACCGCTACGTCGACGAACTGTCCGGCGGCCAGCGCCAAAGGGTGTGGATCGCGATGGCGCTCGCCCAGCAGACCCCGCTGCTGCTGCTCGACGAGCCGACCACGTTCCTCGACATCCAGCACCAGATCGACGTCCTCGACCTGTGCGCCGAACTCCACGAGGAGCAGGGGCGCACGCTCGTCGCGGTGCTGCACGACCTCAACCACGCGGCCCGGTACGCGACCCATCTGATCGCCCTGAGGGGCGGCGAGGTCATCGCCGAGGGCGCGCCGGGCGAGATCGTCACCGCCGCCCTGGTCGAGGAGGTCTTCGGGCTGCGCTGCCAGGTCATCGACGACCCGGAGACGGGGACGCCGCTGGTGGTGCCGGCGGCGCGCAGGGCGCGGACGGGCGCCGGGAGGCTCGCGGCTACAGAAGCTTCCTGAGCTGGAACAGGTCCTTCAGGCCGGCCTCCAGTTTCACCCTGCCCGAGCCCCAGGCCTTGGCGAAGTTCAGCTCGCCGTCGACCATCGCCACCAGGTCGTCGCCGGTCATCGTCAGTCTGATCTGCGCCTTCTCCACCGGAGGGCCCTGGAGGGTGTCCTGCACCACGATCCGGCCGCCCGTCATGCGGCCGACGAAGGTGACGTCCAGGTCGGTGATCCGACAGCTCACCGAGCGGTCCAGGGCCGTGGCCGTGCGGACGTCGCCCTGGGCGCTCTGCATGGAGTCGGAGAGCTTCTCGAGTGCGGCGCGGCACTCCTCGGTCGTGGCCATCGCGCACGACGGTACCCCAGGCGTTCGCGGTAGCGTCTGGGCATGAGCGACACAGTGCCGGAGACCGGACCGGGGGCGGCGCAGGCGCCGACGGCGGCCGCGCCCGGGGAGCGCGCGCGGGCGGCCGGCCCGGAGCGGGAGCAGACGGCCGATCCGGGCCCGGAGCAGGCGGCCGGCCCGGAGCAGGCGGCCGAGCGCGACCCCGCCGCCCCCGCGCCGCTGGCCGTCCCCCGGGTCCCCACCGGGCACGCCGAGGTGGACGCGCGGCTGGAGCGGCTGGCCGACGCCGACCACCTCGCCACCGACGGACACGTCGAGGTGTACGAGGATGTACACCGGGGGCTGCGCGACGCGCTCACCGCGCTCGACGCCCGCCCCGGCCCTCCGGCGCCCGCACCGTCGCACGACCCTCGGACGCCTTCACCCTCGTATGGCAGTAGGAGCTGAACCGAACGTGGCAGGAGTCGCACGTCGCCGTCTGGACGCGGAGCTGGTCCGCCGCAAGCTCGCGCGCTCGCGTGAGCACGCCGGGCAGCTGATCGCCGCCGGCCGGGTCAGCGTCGGCAAGACCGTCGCGACGAAGCCGGCCACCCAGGTCGAGACCGCGGCCGCGATCGTCGTCGCCGCCGACGCCGACGACCCGGACTACGTCTCCCGCGGCGGGCACAAGCTCGCCGGGGCGCTGGAGGCGTTCGTGCCCCAGGGGCTCGCGGTGCGCGGGCGGCGGGCGCTCGACGCCGGCGCCTCCACCGGAGGGTTCACGGACGTGCTGCTGCGCGCGGGCGCCGCCCATGTCGTCGCCGTGGACGTCGGATACGGACAACTCGCCTGGTCTCTGCAGAGCGATGAACGCGTCACCGTCAAGGACCGTACGAACGTACGCGAGTTGACGCTTGAAGCGATCGATGGGGAGCCTGTGGATCTTGTCGTGGGGGACTTGTCCTTCATCCCGCTCGGGCTGGTGCTGCCGGCTCTGGCACGGTGCGCCGCACCCGACGCGGACCTGGTGATGATGGTCAAGCCCCAGTTCGAGGTGGGGAAGGAACGGCTCGGCAGCGGGGGCGTCGTGCGCAGCCCGCAGCTGCGGGCGGAGGCCGTGCGGGGCGTGGCCGCGAAGGCGTGGGACCTGGGACTCGGGGTGCGGGGGGTCACCGCCAGTCCGCTGCCCGGACCGTCGGGCAATGTCGAGTACTTTCTGTGGCTTCGGTCCGGGGCGCCCGCCCTGGACCCGGCCGACGTCGACCGTGCAGTTGCGGAGGGGCCGCGTTGAGTCAGAACCGAGCTCGTACTGTTTTCCTGCTCGCCCACACCGGACGGCCGGCCGCCATCCGCAGCGCCGAGCTGGTCGTCAAGGGGCTGCTGCGCGAGGGCATCGGGGTGCGCGTCCTGGAGTACGAGGCCTCCGACCTGCATGTCCCGGACGACGTGGAGCTGGTCGCCGAGGCCACCCCGCAGTGCCTGGAGGGGTGCGAGCTGCTCATCGTCCTCGGCGGTGACGGCACGCTGCTGCGCGGCGCCGAGTTCGCGCGGGCGTCCGGGGTGCCGATGCTCGGCGTCAACCTCGGCAGCGTCGGCTTCCTCGCGGAGGCCGAGCGCGACGACCTCGACAAGGTCGTCGACCGGGTGGTGACCCGGGCGTACGAGGTCGAGGAGCGCATGACCGTCGACGTCGTCGTGCACCGCAACGGGGACATCGTGCACACCGACTGGGCGCTGAACGAGGCGGCGGTGCAGAAGGCGGGCGCCGAGAAGCTGCTCGAGGTGGTGCTGGAGATCGACGGGCGGCCGGTCACCGGGTTCGGGTGCGACGGCATCGTCCTGTCGACGCCCACCGGCTCCACCGCGTACGCGTTCTCGGCCGGCGGGCCCGTGGTGTGGCCCGAGGTGGAGGCGCTGCTGATGGTGCCGATCAGCGCGCACGCGCTGTTCGCGAAGCCGCTGGTGACCTCGCCGAACTCGGTGCTCGCGGTCGAGCTGCTGCCGCACATCCCGCCGGGCGTCCTGTGGTGCGACGGGCGGCGGACCTTCGAGCTGCCTCCGGGCGCCCGGGTCGAGGTGCGGCGCGGTGCGGTGCCGGTACGGCTCGCCCGGCTGCACCACGCCTCCTTCACCGACCGTCTGGTGGCGAAGTTCGCCCTGCCCGTCGCGGGATGGCGCGGGGCGCGGAACTAGGAGCCTTCGTCGGGATCGGGGGCCGGGGAGGCGCGTCCACCCGCCCGGGTGACAGGGTGCCTCGCACTTTCCCTCCCCGACCTCGTAAGGTCGTCTCCGTGTTGGAGGAGATGCGGATACGGTCGCTCGGAGTCATCGACGACGCTGTCGTCGAGCTGTCGCCAGGCTTCACCGCCGTCACCGGCGAGACGGGCGCGGGCAAGACCATGGTGGTCACCAGCCTCGGACTGCTGCTGGGCGGACGCGCCGATCCCGCGCTGGTGCGGATCGGTGCGGAGAAGGCGGTCGTGGAGGGGCGGATCACGGTGCCCCCGGGCGCCGCGGCGGCCCTGCGGGCCGAGGAGGCGGGCGCCGAGCTGGACGACGGGGCGTTGCTCATCAGCCGGACCGTTTCCGCCGAGGGGCGGTCGCGGGCGCACGTGGGCGGGCGGAGCGTGCCCATGGGCGTGCTCGCCGAACTCGCCGACGAGCTGGTGGCCGTGCACGGGCAGACCGACCAGCAGGGGCTGCTCAAGCCGTCCCGGCAGCGGCAGGCGCTCGACCGGTACGCGGGAGACGCGGTGACGGTCCCGCTCGCCAAGTACACCGAGGCCTACCGGCGGCTGCGGGCGGTGGCCGTCGAGCTGGACGAGATCGTCACCCGCGCGCGCGAGCGGGCGCAGGAGGCCGACCTGCTGCGCTTCGGACTCGACGAGATCGCCGGCGTCGAACCGCGCGCCGGGGAGGACGCCGAGCTGGCGGAGGAGGCCGAGCGGCTCGGACACGCGGAGGCCCTGTCGTCCGCCGCCACGGCCGCGCACGCCGCGCTGGCCGGGAACCCCGAGGATCCCGAGGGCATCGACGCCGCCACCCTCGTGGCGGGCGCGCAGCGGGCCCTGGAGGCCGTCCGGGCGCACGACCCGGCGCTGGCCGCGCTCACCGACCGGATCGGGGAGATCGGGATCCTGCTGGGCGACGTCGCGGGCGAGCTGGCCGGATACGCCGACGACCTGGACGCCGATCCGCTGCGGCTGGCGGCCGTCGAGGAGCGGCGGGCCGCGCTCACCGCCCTCACCCGCAAGTACGGGCCGGACGTGAACTCCGTGCTCGCCTGGGCCGAGCAGGGCGCCGCCCGGCTGACCGAGCTGGACGGCGACGACGGACGCATCGGGGAGCTGACCGCCGAGCGGGACGCGCTGCGGGCCGAACTGGGCGGGCTGGCGCAGGCGCTGACCGACGCGCGCACCGACGCCGCCGGCCGGTTCGCCGCGGCCGTGACCGCCGAGCTGGCCTCGCTGGCCATGCCGCACGCGCGCGTGTCGTTCGACATCCGGCAGACGGACGATCCGCAGGGCGTCGAGGTCGACGGCCGTCCGGTCGCCTACGGGCCGGCCGGCGTGGACGAGGTGGAGCTGCTGCTCGCCCCGCATCCGGGCGCCCCGGCGCGGCCCGTCGCCAAGGGCGCGTCGGGTGGTGAGCTCTCACGCGTGATGCTCGCCGTCGAGGTCGTGTTCGCCGGCACGGACCCGGTGCCGACGTATCTCTTCGACGAGGTCGACGCGGGCGTGGGCGGCAAGGCGGCCGTCGAGATCGGACGCCGGCTGGCGCGGCTCGCCAAAACCGCTCAGGTGGTGGTCGTCACGCACCTGCCGCAGGTCGCCGCCTTCGCCGACCGGCAGCTGCTGGTCGAGAAGACCGACGACGGGTCGGTCACCCGGTCCGGGGTGAAGGTCCTGGAGGGCGAGGAGCGCATCCGGGAACTGTCGCGCATGCTCGCCGGCCAGGAGGACTCCGAGACGGCACGCGCCCACGCGGAGGAACTCCTCGCCACGGCCCGGGCGGACGGCTGACGGCCGCCGCGGCCCGGTCGGCCCGCGGCGGGTTCGCCGTCACCGCGCCGGCCGTCCGGAGCTGACCCGCGCCGCTCCCGGCGCGGCGGCACGCGCGGCGGCGGGGAGCGGTTCGGCCGGAGGCGGCGGTTCGGTTCGGGACGGCGGTTCGGCGGGAACGGCGGTCCGGCCCGGGACGGTGATCGGCGCGGGCGGCGGTCCCGGGCGGAGGTCCGGGGGCCGACCGGTCGAACAGGGAATCGGGAGGCTTCACCCGTGGGGGTGAAGCCCGCGGGGTCCAAACCCCTCGCGCGGAGGGCGTAGGGCCCGGAACACCCGTACGTCCTGGCATCCTTGGGCGTAAGACGTGGAGGAACGTCAGCGGTCCACCCCTCCGCCCCGGTTCCCTCTGTACGTTTCTTCGTGACCGTCCGACGCCGAACCAGGAGCCCCGGCCACGTGAGCAGCCACTCACCGCACGGCCAGTCCCCGCTGCGCACCGTGCAGGTGCTGGGCGGCGGCAACGCCGGCAGCAGCGCACACGTGCGCTCCCTGACCGCGGGGCTCGTCGCGCGGGGCGTGCGGGTGACGGTGTGCGCCCCCACCGACGCCGACGACACCTACGACTTCACGGGCGCGGGCGCCGAACACGTGCACGTACCGCGCAGCAGCGACCCGGGCTCCGTGACGGCGCTCCGCGCGGCCTGCACGGACGCCGACCTCGTCCACGCCCACGGCCTGCACGCCTCCTTCAGGGCCGTCCTCGCGCTCAGCGGCCGCACCACCCCGCTCGTCGTCACCTGGCACAACCGCGCGCACGCCGAGGGCGCCCGCGCGCATCTGCTGCGACTGCTGGAACGGCGGGTCGCGCGGACGGCCGCGGTGGTCCTGGGCACCACCTCCGATCTCGTCGACCGGGCCCGCCGCACCGGCGCGCGGGACGCGCGGCTGGCCGCGGCGGCGCTGCCCCGGCCCCCACGGGGGGAGGGACCGCACGACGAGTGCGAACAGCCGCTGCCCAAACTGCGGGCCGAACTCGGCGCGACCGGCCGCCCCTTGCTCGTGGCCGTCGGCCCGCTGGACCGGCACCGGGGCTACGACCTCCTGCTGGACGCCTCGCACGCGTGGCGCGACCTGGATCCGGCGCCCCTGGTCGTGATCGCCGGGGAGGGGCCGTACCGCGCGGAGCTTCAGCGCCGCATCGAGACGGAGGAGCTCCCGGTCCGGCTCGCCGGGCTGCGCGACGACGTCGGCGAACTCCTGGCCGCCGCCGACCTCGCGCTGCTGCCCGGCGGCGGTGAGTCGCGGTCCGTGCTGGCGCAGGAGGCGCTGCACGCGCGCGTGCCGCTCGTCGCGGCGCTGGCGGCCGGCGTCCGCGAACTCGTCGGCGACGCGGCCGAACTGGTGCCGTCCGGCGACGCGCGGGCCTTCGGCGCCGCCGTCGTGCGGCTGCTCGGCGACCCCGCGCGGGCCGGACGGCTGCGGGAGGCGGGCGCCCGGCAGGCGGCCACCTGGCCCACCGAGGACGAGACCGTCGCCCAGGTGCTCAGCGTCTACGACGAGCTGACGCAGCCCCGTCCGATGATCTGACGCCGGGCCGCGCGGCAGGCGACCCGCGCCGGTCTCGACGCCCTCGGCGTCACGTCACGTGGCGTCACGTCACGTGGCGTCGCGCCCGCAGCGCCAGGCTCAGCGCGAGGACCGTCTGGGGGTCGTCGAGGTCGGTGCCGAGCAGTTCGCCGATGCGGGCGAGGCGGTTGTAGAGGGTCTGGCGGTTCAGATGCAGCTCGCGGGCCGTCTCCGCCTTGCGGCCCGCGTGCGCCAGATAGGTCTCCAGGGTCGGCAGCAGCGGCGGCTTGGAGCGCAGGTCGTGATCGCGGACCGGCCCGATCGCACGGTCCACGAACGCCGCCAGGTCCCGGTGGTCGCGCAGCCGCCACAGCAGCAGGTCGATGTCCAGGCGGCGGGCGTCGTACCAGGGGCGGTCGGGGAGCCCGTGCGCGGCCGTCGCCGTCTCCGCGGCATGCCTGAGGCCCGCCGAGGCGGCCGCCCAGCCGCCGGCCACGCCCACGACCACCACCGCGGGCGCGGCGCCGGGCCGCTGCATCCCGGCCCGCTCCACCCCGGCGCGCAGCGCCGCCGCGACCCGGTCGGCCACGGCGGGCCGCTCCGACTCCGAGCGCAGGCCGAGCAGCACCGGCACCCGGCCCTCCACCGGGCGCACCCCCAGCAGCACCGGCACGCCCAGCGACGTCAGCTCCTCCGCGACCGCCCGCGCCAGCACCGCCCAGCCGCCGCCGGGGGAGGGGCCCTCGCCCAGCCGCATGACGACCGGCAGCAGCGGCCCGGCGGCGGGCCTGAAGCCCAGCACCCGGGCCTGCGCCGGGGCGTCCTCCGCGGCGATCCGCCCCTCGGCGAGGTCGGTGAGGAAGTCGCCCCGGCCGCGCGCGGCCAGCTCGTCCTCCTGGCGGGCCTGCATCAGCACCACGGCCAGCACGCCCGCCGCGCGTTCGGCCGCGATCCGGTGCACGGGAGCCAGCGGGCCGCGCACGGGCAGCTGCACCAGCCGGGCGCGCACCGCACCCGCCCCCGGCCCGCCCCCGGGCACGTCCACCAGGACCGAACCGGCGGGGGGCGGCGCGTCCTTGTGCGGGCCGCGCAGCCCCTCCCACACCTGGAGCGGATCCGCGCCCTGCGGCCCCTCCCCGGCCGCGTACAGCAGCCGTCCGTCGGTCGTCTCCAGGAACACCGGGTTGTCGCCGAAGCCGGCCAGGATCCCCAGCACCTGCGGGATGCCGCCGCCGCCGAGCAGGGCGTGCGTGCAGCGCCGGTGCACCTCCTCGGCCTGCTGGAGAAGGGCGTAGTGCCCGTTGACGATCTCGGTGTGGACCTCCTCCGTGACCGTCACGAACGCCACCTCGCGGTGCAGTTGGACGAGCGGGAGCCCCGTGCCGCGGGCCGTCTCGACCAGGGCGGCGGGCAGCCGCTCGAAACGCGGCCCCAGCTCGATCACCAGGGCCGCGATGCCCCGCTCGGCCAGGGTGCGCACGAACGCCCGCTGCTCGGCGGGGCGGGCGCCGAGGCCGTAGCCCGTGGTCAGCAGCAGCTCGCCGCCCTTGAGCAGCGAGGCGATGTGCGGGACCTCGCCGGCGTGCACCCAGCGCACCGTGCGCTCCAGCCGCTCGCCGCCCGCGAGGACCTCGGGCAGCCCGCTGCGCAGTCCGGGCAGCTCCAGCGCACGCCGCACGGTGATGCCGGCGCTCCGGCTGTCGAGTCGGTGGTCCGTGGGGCTGTTCGTGGGGCGGTCCGCGGGGCTGTCCATGCAGCGGACGCTACCTGCGCGGACGTCCCGCCGACATCCGCGGGGCGGTGTCAGGAGGGCCGGATGTTGTGGTTGAAGCGGAACACGTTCCCGGGGTCGTAGTCCCGCTTGACGTCCGCGAGCCGCCGGGCGTTCGTCTCGCCGACGCCCGCCACGACCCGGTCGCCGCCCTCGTCGCCGATGAAGTTGAGGTACACCGCTCCGGTGCTCCACGGCCGCGCGTCGGCCCGGACGTCCCGGACCCACCGCACGCACCGCTCGTCGTCGGCCGGGTCCTCCCACAGCCCGAAGGGATGCACGGCCCAGGGCGCGTCGCGGTACGGCACGGGGTACTCGTGCGGCCCGGAGCCGATCGCGCCGCCCTGCGGGAACAGCGTGTGCATGGTGCCGGTCGGCACGGGCACGGTCAGCCCGCGGGCGCAGTACACGTCGACGAAGTCGTCCGGGAGGCCGGTCAGGTACTCCGCCGACCAGTGGTTCCGCATCCCGGGCGGGTCGTCGAGCATGCACTGGACGTCGGCGTACGGCATCGCTCCGACGACCTCCGCCTCGTGCGGAAGCGCCAGCAGGGGGTGGGCGAGCTTGCGCAGGTCCTCCTCGGCGCCGGCGTAGGTCAGCAGCACCCCGCACAGCAGCGAGCCGACCAGGTGCGGCGGGACGAACTCCGCGGGCGGGCCGGTGAAGTAGATGACGGCGCCGCTCGCCTCGTCCGGGCCGGACGCGATGACGTCCCGGAAGGTGCGGGTGGCGTCGGGGCCGAGCTCCGGCTGGAAGAGCAGCAGCGCGATGGAGAACTCGGGCAGCTCGTGCAGCTTCAGGGTGAGCGCCGTGGCGACGCCGAAGTTGCCGCCGCCGCCGTGCAGCGCCCAGAACAGGTCCGGGTGGTCGTCGGCGTTGGCGCGCACCCGCCGGCCGTCGGCGGTGACCAGTTCGACGTCGAGCAGGTTGTCCACGGCCAGTCCGAAGCAGCGGTCCAGCCAGCCGGTGCCGCCGCCCAGGACGAAGCCGCCGACGCCGGTCGTGGAGGCCCGCCCGCCGGTCGTGGCCAGCCCGTGGGGGCCGCACGCGCGGTCCAGGTCGCTCATGGTGGCGCCGCCCGCGATCCGGGCCGTCCGGGCGGCCGGGTCGACGGTGACCGTGCGCATGTGGCGCAGGTCCACGACCAGGGCGCCGTCGCCCAGCGCCATGCCGGCGACGCTGTGCCCGCCGCCGCGCACCGCGACGGGCAGGTCCAGGTCGCGGGCGCAGCGCACCGACCGCACGACGTCTGCCTCGTCGACGCACTGGGCGATCACGGCCGGACGGCGGTCGATCATCGCGTTGAAGACGGTCCGGGCCTCGTCGTAACCCGGATCCTCGGGGGCGAACACGTCGCCGACCAGTTCCTCGCGCAGCGCGGACAGTGCCGCGCTCGCCGTCGTCGGGGAGGCCATGGGGCGCCCCCTTCCGTGCAGGGGCCAGAGGGCTCCAGCGTAGGCGGGCGCGGCCGCCCGGTCCTGTTCTGCGGCCGCGACGTCACCGGTCCGTAAGACCTCGGCCGGGCGGCCGCGGGAACCGGGCGTCAGCCGCCGTAGGCCCCCGACGCCGTCAGCCGCAGCGCCGTGTCGATCAGCGGGACGTGGCTGAAGGCCTGCGGGAAGTTGCCGACCTGGCGCTGAAGGCGCGGGTCCCACTCCTCGGCGAGCAGACCGAGGTCGTTGCGCAGCGAGAGCAGCTTCTCGAAGAGCTTGCGCGCCTCGTCGACCCGGCCGATCATCGCGAGGTCGTCCGCCATCCAGAACGAGCAGGCGAGGAACGCGCCCTCGTCGCCCGGGAGGCCGTCCACGCCCTCGTCGCCGCCGGAGGTCGGGTAACGCAGGATGAAGCCGTCCGGGGTGGACAGTTCGCGCTGGATCGCCTCGATGGTGCCGATCACCCGCTTGTCGTCGGGGGGCAGGAAGCCCATCTGCGGGATGAGCAGCAGGGACGCGTCCAGCTCCTTGGAGCCGTAGGACTGGGTGAAGGTGTTGCGTTCCTTGTCGTAGCCCTTCTCGCACACGTCCCGGTGGATGTCGTCGCGCAGCTCGCGCCACTTGTCCAGCGGGCCGTCCGCGTCGCCGGACTCGATCAGCTTGATGGTGCGGTCCACCGCGACCCAGGCCATGACCTTGGAGTGCACGAAGTGGCGGCGCGGGCCGCGCACCTCCCAGATGCCCTCGTCGGGCTCGTCCCAGTGCTGCTCCAGGTAGCGGATCAGCTTCAGCTGGAGCAGGGAGGCGTAGTCGTTGCGGGCCAGTCCGGTCATGTGGCCCAGGTGCAGGGCCTCGGTGACCTCGCCGTAGACGTCGAGCTGGAGCTGGTGCGCGGCGCCGTTGCCGACCCGGACCGGGCCGGAGTTCTCGTAGCCGGGCAGCCAGTCCAGCTCGGCCTCGCCCAGCTCGCGCTCGCCCGCGATGCCGTACATGATCTGCAGGTTCTCGGGGTCGCCGGCGACCGCGCGCAGCAGCCACTCGCGCCAGGCGCGGGCCTCCTCGCGGTAGCCGGTGCGCAGCAGCGAGGACAGGGTGATGGCCGCGTCGCGCAGCCAGGTGTAGCGGTAGTCCCAGTTGCGGACGCCGCCGATGTCCTCCGGCAGGGACGTGGTGGGGGCGGCGACGATGCCTCCGGTCGGGCCGTACGTCAGCGCCTTGAGCGTGATCAGGGAGCGGATCACGGCCTCACGGTAGGGGCCGTGGTACGTGCAGTGCTCGACCCACTCGCGCCAGAACTCCTCGGTCGCCTCCAGGGACTGCTCCGGCTCCGGCAGCGGCGGCGGCTCCTTGTGCGAGGGCTCCCACGAGATCGTGAACGCGATCCGGTCGCCGGGCGCGACGGTGAAGTCGGCGTACGTGGTCAGCGCCTTGCCGTAGGTCTCGCAGTCGGTGTCGAACCACACCGAGTCCGGGCCCGCCACGGCCACCGTGCGGCCCTCGTGCTTGTGCACCCACGGCACGACCCGGCCGTAGGAGAACCGCATCCGCAGGGTCGAGCGCATCGGCACCCGGCCCGAGACGCCCTCGACGATCCGGATCAGCTGGGGCGCGCCGTCGCGGGGAGGCATGAAATCGGTCACCCGGACCGTGCCGCGCGGGGTGTCCCACTCGGACTCCAGGATCAGCGAGTCGCCGCGGTAGGTGCGCCGGGCTGCACGCGGCGGAGGCGCGTCGGAGGCGTGCGCCGGACCGAGGCGCCAGAACCCGTGTTCCTCCGTGCCGAGCAGACCGGCGAAGATCGCGTGCGAGTCGAAGCGGGGCAGGCACAGCCAGTCCACTGTCCCGTCACGGCAGACCAAGGCGGCGGTCTGCATGTCTCCGATGAGTGCGTAGTCTTCGATGCGCCCGGCCACGTGCAACTCCAGTCGAACGGCCACGTCACCCCCATGGGACACGGGGGCTGTCGCTAGTGCGGTCAAGGGGTGGTTGGTAATGCGTCGTTGAGCGCTGAAGCAAAGCAGCCGCTCGGCCCTCAGGGCAAAACGCCGATCACTGCTCAACGAACTGCCGGGCTCCCGTTGTTCCGGTGGGGGACGGGCGGGGGTGTGCCGTCTTGCCGACCGGGCTCGGCAGTGAGTGTCCGAGCAGGATACGACGCACGTAGATGATCTGCGTGCCGCTCCGGACAACGCGGGTGGGCCGAACGGGTGAGCACCGGGTGAGAAACCGGTGCTCGTACGCCCCACCGTGGCGGGCCGTGCGCGGAGCGTGGCCGGAAGCCATCTCTCCGCGGCGCTGATACCCTGGTAGCCCGTGGACCGGTGGTCTCGAAGCCCCCGAACCGCACCCTCGAATCGCGACCACGGGAGCCCCCTCTTGGCCATGACGCCCAAATCCACGACGACCAAGCACATCTTCGTCACCGGGGGTGTCGCCTCCTCGCTCGGCAAGGGTCTGACGGCCTCCAGCCTCGGCATGCTGCTCAAGGCGCGGGGACTGCGCGTCGTGATGCAGAAGCTCGACCCGTACCTGAACGTCGACCCGGGCACGATGAACCCCTTCCAGCACGGTGAGGTGTTCGTCACCAACGACGGCGCCGAGACCGACCTGGACATCGGACACTACGAGCGCTTCCTCGACCGTGACTTGGACGGCTCCGCCAATGTCACTACAGGCCAGGTCTACAACACGGTGATCGCCAAGGAGCGGCGCGGCGAGTACCTGGGCGACACCGTGCAGGTCATCCCGCACATCACCAACGAGATCAAGCACCGCATCCGCCGTATGGCGACGGACCAGGTCGACGTCGTGATCACCGAGGTCGGCGGCACCGTCGGCGACATCGAGTCGCTGCCCTTCCTGGAGACCGTCCGCCAGGTCCGGCACGAGGTCGGCCGGGACAACGTCTTCGTGGTGCACATCTCGCTCCTGCCGTACATCGGCCCCTCCGGCGAGCTGAAGACCAAGCCGACCCAGCACTCGGTGGCGGCGCTGCGCAACATCGGCATCCAGCCGGACGCGATCGTGCTGCGCTGCGACCGCGAGGTGCCGACCGCGATCAAGCGCAAGATCTCGCTGATGTGCGACGTCGACGAGGACGCGGTGGTGGCCTGCCCCGACGCGCGCTCGATCTACGACATCCCCAAGACCGTGCACGGCGAGGGCCTGGACGCCTATGTCGTCCGCAAGCTGGACCTGCCGTTCCGCGACGTGGACTGGACGACGTGGGACGACCTGCTCGACCGCGTCCACAACCCCGACCACGAGATCACCCTCGCGCTGGTCGGCAAGTACATCGACCTGCCCGACGCCTATCTCTCGGTCACCGAGGCGCTGCGCGCCGGCGGCTTCGCCAACAAGGCCCGCGTGAAGATCAAGTGGGTCACCTCCGACGACTGCAAGACCCCGGCGGGCGCCAAGGCGCAGCTCGAGGACGTCGACGGGATCTGCATCCCGGGCGGCTTCGGCGACCGCGGCGTGCTCGGCAAGGTCGGCGCGATCCGCTACGCCCGCGAGAACAGGATCCCGCTCCTCGGGCTCTGCCTGGGCCTGCAGTGCATCGTGATCGAGGCCGCGCGCAACCTGGCCGGCATCGGCGACGCCAACTCCACCGAGTTCGATCCGGCCACCGGCCACCCGGTCATCTCCACGATGGCCGAGCAGCTCGACATCGTGGCCGGCGAGGGCGACATGGGCGGCACGATGCGCCTGGGCATGTACCCGGCGAAGCTGGCCGAGGGCTCCATCGTCCGTGAGGTCTACGACGACAAGGAGTACGTCGAGGAGCGGCACCGCCACCGCTACGAGGTGAACAACGCCTACCGGGCCGAGCTGGAGAAGAAGGCGGGCATCCTGTTCTCGGGCACCTCGCCGGACGGCAAGCTCGTCGAGTACGTCGAGTACCCGCGCGACGTCCACCCCTACCTGGTGGCCACGCAGGCGCACCCGGAGCTGCGGTCGCGGCCCACGCGTCCGCACCCGCTGTTCGCCGGCCTGGTGAAGGCGGCGGTCGAGCGGAAGATCGCCGCGGGGCCGAATTCGGAGTGACACACCGGTTGTACGGTGGCCGGGGTGCAAATCTTCAACGGGTTTGCACCCCGGTTTCGTTTGCGCAGGTGGCACGGTGGAAGGACGCAAGGCATGACGATCAAGGACACTCCGCAGGCGTGGGAGATCCGGGCCACCCGAACCCCCTTCGTGGGCGGCAAGACCTCGGTGCGCACCGACGAGGTGGTCATGCCCGACGGCGCGGTGGTCCGCCGGGACTACCAGGTGCACCCCGGTTCCGTGGCGGTGCTCGCCCTCGACGACGAGGACCGCGTGCTGCTCATCAAGCAGTACCGCCACCCCGTCCGGCACAAGCTGTGGGAGATCCCGGCCGGCCTGCTCGACGTGCCCGGCGAGAACCCGCTGCACGCGGCCCAGCGCGAGCTGTACGAGGAGGCGCACGTCAAGGCCGAGGACTGGCGCGTTCTCACTGACGTGTACACGACTCCCGGCGGCTGCGACGAGTCCGTGCGGATCTTCCTGGCCCGGGGACTGTCGGAGGCGGAGGGGCAGCGCTTCGCGGTGGAGGACGAGGAGGCCGACATGGAGCACGCGCGCGTGCCGGTCGCCGACCTGGTCGGGGCGGTCCTCGCGGGATACGTCCACAACAACTGCCTCGTGGTCGGCGTGCTGTCGCTGGTGGCGGCCCGCGCCGGGGAGGGCGTCGAGGCGCTGCGTCCGGCCGAGGCGCCCTGGCCGGCCCGCCCGTTCGAGGTCTGAGTCCGCCCGCCCGCCCGGCTGTCGTCCATGGCCGGTTTTCGTCCCTTCGGGGCACCTCCGGTGTGACGATCGGCTGATCCGATCGGGGGGTCCCGGCCGCGCGCCGCCGTTCTCCTCCCGGAACGTCGCAGAGCGTGAACTAGGCTCTGGAATCACCCGATCCGGAGTCCCGGCGGGTTGCGTGCGCGGTGGGACGGGAGTGTGGCCCGTGACGGATCAGGCAGTGGACACAGGCGGCGTGCAGCTGTCCGGACACGCTGCGACAGAGGGCCATTTCCTGGGCCGCACCCGGGAGTTGAAGGAACTGCGCGCCGACATCGAGCGCGCGGGCCTGGACACCATCTCCGGCCGAAAGGCCCCCCGCGCGCGCGTGCTCCTGATCGCCGGCCGGCCCGGCTCGGGACGGACCGCGCTCGCCGAGGAACTCGTCCGGCGGATCGCCGACCGGTACCCGGACGGCGTGCTGCGCGCCCGTCTCGCCGAGCCCGACGGCACGCCCGTGCCGGTCGAGCGCGCGGCACGTGAACTGCTCGCCGCGCTGGACGTGCCCGCGCCCGCCGGCGCCGGTGAGGACGACCTGACGGTGCTGCTGCGCGAAGCCCTCGCACCGCGGCGGGCGCTGCTCCTGCTCGACGACGCGACCGGCGCCGAACAGGTCGACGCGCTGCTTCCCGACGCCCCGCAGTGCCTGCTCGTCGCCGTCTCCTCCGGGCCCCTCACCGGCATCGCCGACGTCCGCCCCTGCACCCTGGGCGGCCTGGACACCAAGTCCGCCCTCGAACTGCTGACCCGGTACACCGGCTCCGTCCGCATCACGGTCGACCCGCGCTCCGCCGAGGCGCTCGTGGAGGCCTGCCAGGGCGAGCCCGCCGCCCTGACGCTGGCCGGCGGCTGGCTCGCCGCCCGTCCCCAGGCCGCCGTCGCCGACCTCGCCCGGCAGCTCCACGCGGAGAGCGACGAGGGCGCGCCGCTGAGCCGCGTGTTCGGGCTCGTGCACACCGCGCTGCCCGCCCCCGCGGCCCGCGTGCTGCGGCTGCTGAGCCTCGCCCCGGCCGGACTCGCCGACCCGCACACCGCCTCCGCGCTGGCGGGCTGCTCGGTGGGCGCCGCCCGCACCGTCCTGGACGACCTCACCGCCCTCGGACTGCTGCGGGCCGTGGACTCCCCGCTGCCGCAGTACGAGATCCCCGGCTGTCTGCACCCCCTGCTGCGGGCCGCCGCCCGCACCCACGACCGTCCCGCCGAGCTCCAGCTGGCCCGCGCCCGCATGCTGGAGCGCACGGTACGGCTGCTGCAGTCCTGCCGGGCCGTCACCGAGACCGACAGCCCCCAGGCCCGCGAGAAGCTCCAGAACACGCCGCGCGCGCTGCGCTTCCCCACCCCGCGCGCGGCCGCCGAGTGGCTGGTCGCGCGCCGGCCCGCCCTGCTGGCCTCGGCCCGCCTCGCCGTCGCGGACGGGGAGCTGGACACCCTCGCCCGCCGGCTGATGTCCCAGCTGGTGCGGGCGATGGTGGCGCACCTCGGCACCCAGGCGGCCGCCCCCGACCTGTACGGCGTGCACCGGCTCGTCCTGGACGTCGCCGAGCGCCGCCGGCTGCCCCGGGAGAAGGCCGCGGCCCTGCTGAACCTGGCCGACGTCGACGCGCGCACGGGCCGCACCGCGGAAGCCCTGGTGCGCTACCGGGCCGCGCTGGACGCCGGACGCCAGGCCGGCGATCCGTACGCGATCGGCCGCGCGATGGAATCCGTAGGCGGCGCGCACCTGGAGCTCGGGGACTACGAGCGGGCCGCCGACTGGTTCGGCCGGGCCCTCGCCCAGCGCCTGGCCCGCGACGAGCGCGCGGACGCCGCGCGGCTGTACGGCCGCATGGCCACCGCGCACACCTACGCGGGCCACTACGGGGAGGCGCAGCGGGCCTGGCGGGCGGCCGCCGCGGGGCACCGCAAGAGCGGCGATGTGGCCGCGCACGCACGGGCGTTGAGCGAGCTGGCCCGGGTCCAGGAGTACGCGGGCCGCCCCGAGGATTCGCTGCGCACCTGCGAGGAGGCGGTGGAGTGGGCCGGGCGCGCCGGGGACACCCGCTTGCAGGCCGCGGTGCGGCTGCGGTTGGCCGACACCCTGGACCGCCTGGGCGACCCGGCGGCCGCCCGCCTGCACCGGGGCGAGGCCGAGCGCATCCTGGAAGAGGAGCCCGCGGAAGGCGGTACGGGGCCCGAACAGCCGGATCTCGCCGCTGACACCTGCGAAATCCGCAGTGCATCTGCTGAAGGTTGATGCAATGAAAGGCTAGACAGCGGGAACACCTTCATTAGACTGGCTCTGCCGCACGTTCTCCTGCGGTGCGTCCCGGTGTGCCCTGTATCTCCGGGAATGTCTTCGCTGTGCCCCCACACCCTCTGAGCCAAGGACCGTGATCGACGTGAAGGTCGGCATCCCCCGCGAGGTCAAGAACAACGAGTTCCGGGTGGCCATCACCCCCGCCGGCGTGCACGAGCTGGTGCGCCACGGCCACCAGGTCGTCGTCGAACGAGGCGCCGGCCTCGGCTCGTCCATCACGGACGAGGAGTACGTGGCCGCCGGCGCGCACATCCTGGAGACCGCCGACGAGGTGTGGGCCGCGGCCGACCTGCTGCTGAAGGTCAAGGAGCCCATCGCCGAGGAGTACCACCGGCTCCGCAAGGACCAGACGCTCTTCACCTACCTGCACCTGGCCGCGTCCAAGGAGTGCACCGACGCCCTCGTCGAGTCCGGCACGACCGCCATCGCCTACGAGACCGTCGAGCTGCCGAGCCGCGCACTGCCGCTGCTCGCCCCGATGTCCGAGGTCGCGGGCCGGCTGGCCCCCCAGGTCGGCGCCTACCACCTGATGCGCGCCAACGGCGGCCGCGGTGTGCTGCCCGGCGGCGTCCCCGGCGTGCTGGCCGCCAAGGCGGTCGTCATCGGCGGCGGCGTCTCCGGCTGGAACGCGGCCCAGATCGCCATCGGCATGGGCTTCCACGTGACCCTGCTCGACAAGGACATCAACAAGCTCAAGGAGGCCGACAAGGTCTTCGGCACGAAGATCCAGACCGTCGTCTCCAACGCCTTCGAGCTGGAGAAGGCCTGCCTGGAGGCCGACCTCGTCATCGGCGCCGTGCTCATCCCGGGCGCCAAGGCTCCCAAGCTGGTCACCAACGAACTGGTGTCCCGCATGAAGCCCGGAAGTGTCCTTGTCGACATCGCGATCGACCAGGGCGGCTGCTTCGAGGACTCCCGTCCGACGACGCACGCGGAGCCGACCTTCCCGGTCCACGACTCGGTGTTCTACTGCGTCGCCAACATGCCCGGCGCGGTCCCCAACACCTCCACCTACGCGCTCACCAACGCCACGCTGCCCTACATCGTCGAACTGGCGGACAAGGGCTGGGTCGAGGCGCTGCGCCGCGACGCGGCGCTGGCCAAGGGCCTCAACACCCATGACGGCAAGGTCGTTTACCGCGAGGTCGCCGAGGCGCACGGCCTGGAGCACGTGGAGCTGGACTCCCTGCTCGGCTGAGCCGGCCGGCTCCCCTCGGGCCCTGGGAAGCCAAGTCACCTTTTCGTAAAGGCGATACGTCAACAAGGCGCGTCAACCGCTCCCACCCGGCCGGACCTTGCCCGACAAGGTCCGGCCGGATGTGTGTATGGTCACTTTGCGGCTCTCGGCCAACTCGCCTCGAACGTAACTCTTCGACCGATTCGCACACCGGTGAAACCTGCCGTGCGACGGCCGTACGCCCTTGACAGAGGGATGTTTCATTGCCGACACATCGGGCCGGGTACGGCGGATTGTGTTGCTGCGGACGCCCGACACGCCATAGAGTCGCCAACCGTCGGCATGGTGCCACGCTGACCTTGTCTAGAAGTTTCCTGGTCACCAAGGAGGTAAGACGACTTGTGAATGAGTCGACATTTGCTCCCGGGGGTGGTCAACCAGGAATGCCTACGCGGGACCCGGGTTCCGCGGGGCTCGAGGCTGTCGGCTCCGTCGCTGTCCGAACCTTCGCAGCCCACCAGAGCCAGCGCAGCCCCCATATGGCTCTGTCAGCACACCAGAGCATGGATGGCCATCACGTGAACGCCATGGCCGGCGACGGAAGTGGCGCGCCCCACAACCATTTCGCCGACTACGACGAACTGCCCGACGGGCACTTCTACGATCCCGATGCCGAGTACGAGCCGGACCCGGAATACGCGGCCACGCTCGCGCCCGACGCGGCCCGACAGCGCCGTGAGCGCGTCGGTCCGACCGGACGCCCGCTGCCGTACTTCCCGATCCCGGGCCCGCTGACCGAGCACGGCCCCGCGAAGATCATCGCGATGTGCAACCAGAAGGGCGGCGTGGGCAAGACGACGTCGACCATCAACCTGGGTGCCGCGCTCGCGGAGTACGGCCGGCGGGTGCTGCTCGTGGAC
Organism: Streptomyces sp. NBC_00704; assembly: GCF_036226605.1. Classification (NCBI taxonomy): domain Bacteria; kingdom Bacillati; phylum Actinomycetota; class Actinomycetes; order Kitasatosporales; family Streptomycetaceae; genus Streptomyces; species Streptomyces sp. NBC_00704. Next base: position 1,700,727 of record NZ_CP109000.1, on the reverse strand, counting down.
TTCGACCCGCAGGGCGCGCTGTCGGTCGGTCTCGGCGTCAACCCGATGGAGCTCGACCTCACCGTCTACAACCTGCTCATGGAGCGGGGCATGGCGGCGGACGAGGTGCTCCTGAAGACGGCGGTCCCCAACATGGACCTGCTGCCCAGCAACATCGACCTGTCGGCCGCCGAGGTGCAGCTGGTCTCCGAGGTCGCGCGCGAGTCCACGCTCCAGCGTGCGCTCAAGCCGCTTCTGGACGACTACGACTACATCGTCATCGACTGCCAGCCCTCGCTCGGCCTGCTCACCGTGAACGCCCTGACGGCCGCTCACAAGGTGATAGTGCCGCTGGAGTGCGAGTTCTTCGCCCTCCGGGGCGTGGCGCTGCTGACCGAGACCATCGAGAAGGTCCAGGAGCGGCTCAACCCGGAGCTGGAGCTCGACGGCATCCTGGCGACCATGTACGACTCGCGCACCGTGCACAGCCGTGAGGTGCTCGCACGGGTCGTCGAGGCGTTCGACGACCACGTCTACCACACGGTCATCGGACGGACGGTCCGCTTCCCGGAGACCACGGTCGCCGGTGAGCCGATCACCACGTACGCCTCCAACTCCGTCGGCGCCGCCGCCTACCGTCAGCTCGCCAGGGAGGTGCTCGCCCGGTGTCACGCCGAGTGAGTCTGCCGGGGGCCGACGAACTCTTCCGTACGACAGGGGGAACGGCGCTACAGCCGTCCGCGCCCCGGCGCTCCGCCAACGGCGAGGCCCGGGTGCCGGCGCCGGCCGGCGAGAGCGACGCGGTGGCGGCCGGCGGCGCGCAGGACGCGCCGCAGGCCGTGCCCGCGCAGGGCGGCGACGGCGAGGGCGCCGAGCACGCCGCGGCCGACGCCGGCCAGGGCGACGCCGGGGAGTCCCGCACCAGGGGCGCCCAGGGGGAGCGTCCCGACCGGCGGCAGGGCGCGCAGGAAGGTTCTGCCGCGGGCGCCCAGGACGACGGCCAGCCGCGCAAGCGCGGCCGGGCCGCCGCACGCCGGCCCAGCGGGCGTGAGCGCCACGACGAGAAGATCACCGTCTATGTCTCCGCCGAGGAGCTCATGGACCTGGAGCACGCCCGGCTGGTGCTGCGCGGCGAGCACGGGCTGGCCGTGGACCGCGGGCGCATCGTCCGGGAGGCGGTCGCCGTGGTCCTCGCCGACCTGGAGAGCCGCGGGGACGCCAGCATCCTCGTACGACGACTTCGCGGGCGGTAGCGGTAGCCTGCGAGGGCCATGACCTCGAACGACGTTCCCGCATCCGCCTCCGGCGGCGAAGCCGGCCGCCGGCGCGCGCTGGGACGTGGACCGGGGACGCCGCCTCCGCCCGCCGAGCCGATCCCGGCCGCACCGCCCCGCCCGGAAGCCCCCGCGCCGCCCCGGCCGCGCCCCACGGTGCCGCCCGACCCCCGCCACCCGGCCGCCCCGGGCCCTGACGCGACGGCTCCGCCCGCGCGGCGGGCCGTCCCGGCCCACTCGGACCCGGCGGGCCCGGACGCGCCGGAGGCGGACGGTCCGGAGGCGGACCCGGCGGCCCCGGCGGCCCCGGCGGCCCGCGGCCCGGCGGCGCCGGATGCCCTGGAGCCCGATCACCCGGAGCCCGGCCCGGCGTTGCCGGGCGCCCCGGAGCCTGATGCCCCGGCGTCCGACGCCCGGAGGCCGGACGGCGCCGGCTCGGAAGGCCCGGAGGCGGGGAGCCCGGAGGCGGGGGCCCCGGAGGTGGCCGACGGGGTGTTCAAGGTGCGGCTGGCCAACTTCGAGGGGCCCTTCGACCTGCTCCTCCAGCTGATCTCCAAGCACAAGCTGGACGTCACCGAGGTCGCCCTGTCGAAGGTCACCGACGAGTTCATGGCCCACATCCGGGCGATGGGCCCCGACTGGGACCTCGACCAGACGACCGAGTTCCTGGTCGTCGCCGCCACCCTGCTCGATCTGAAGGCGGCCCGGCTGCTGCCCGCCGCCGAGGTCGAGGACGAGGCCGACCTGGCCCTGCTGGAGGCCCGCGACCTGCTCTTCGCCCGCCTGCTCCAGTACCGGGCCTACAAGCAGATCGCCGACATCTTCACGCACCGGCTGGAGAGCGAGGGCCACCGCTACCCCCGCACCGTCGGGCTGGAACCGCATCACGCCGAGCTGCTGCCCGAGGTGGTCATCAGCATCGGCGCGGAAGGGTTCGCGAGGCTCGCGGTCAAGGCGATGCAGCCGAGGGCCGAACCGCAGGTGTACGTCGACCACATCCACGCGCCGCTGGTGAGCGTGCAGGAGCAGGCCCGGATCGTCGTCGCACGGCTGCGCGCGCTCGGGGAGACCAGTTTCCGGGCGCTGGTCGCGGACACCGACGACACCCTCACCGTCGTCGCCCGCTTCCTCGCGCTGCTGGAGCTGTACCGGGAGAAGGCCGTCGCCCTCGACCAGGAGACCGCGCTCGGCGAGCTGCTGGTGCGCTGGACGGGCGGGGACGGGGACGCGCAGCCGGCGGTCACCGACGAGTTCGACCGGCCGCCGGAGGAGCCGGGGAAGGAGACACGGACGTGAGCGAGGAGACCGTCGCCGCGCTGGACCTGAAGCCGGCCCTGGAGGCCGTCCTGATGGTCGTCGACGAGCCCGCGACCGAGGAGCATCTCGCGAAGATCCTCCAGCGGCCCCGGCGGCAGGTCGCCGACGCGCTGCGCGAGCTGGCCGACGAGTACACCGTGCAGCGGCGCGGCTTCGAGCTGAGACTCGTCGCGGGCGGCTGGCGGTTCTACACCCGGCCCGAGTACGCGACGGCCGTCGAGGGCTTCGTCCTGGACGGCCAGCAGGCCCGGCTCACGCAGGCCGCGCTGGAGACCCTCGCGGTCGTCGCCTACCGCCAGCCGGTCAGCCGCAGCAGGGTCTCCGCGGTGCGCGGAGTGAACTGCGACGGCGTGATGCGCACCCTGCTCCAGCGCGGTCTGGTGCAGGAGGCGGGCGCGGAACCCGAAACAGGTGCGATCCTGTATGTGACGACGAACTACTTCCTGGAGCGGATGGGCCTGCGCGGCCTGGACGAACTCCCGGAGCTCGCGCCCTTCCTCCCCGAGGCGGCGGCGATCGAGGCCGAGACCCAGGAGGGCGTGCCGTCGTTCGATCCGGACGCTCCGGATTCCGAGGACGCAGACGACAAGACGGAACTTTGATGCGAAGCAGCAGCGGCAGGAACAGCAGCGGAAACAACGGCGGGAGCCGTGGTGGCAACAGCGGCGGCCGCGGCGGGAACAGCGGTGGTCGCGGCGGCAACGGCGGCGGACGCGGTAACCACCGTGGCGCCGGCAACGCCCGCGACGACCAGCAGGGCGGCCGGCCCAAGAACCCGCGCCCGGAGGAGCGCCGGTACGACGTCGGCCCCGGCGGCACCCACGAGGGGCCGAAGACCGGGCGCGGCTCGTCCGCGCGCGGCGGCGCCAAGGGCGGCCCCAAGCAGGGGCAGGGCACCGGGCGCGGCCGGTGGGTGCCGGCGACCTCGCGCGAGTACGAGGCGCGGGCCGAGGAGCGCAACCGCGAGCGGTACGCGGGCAAGAAGGACGTCAGGCTCCCCAAGACGTTCCCCGGCGCCGAGCAGGAGGGCGAGCGGCTGCAGAAGATCCTCGCGCGGGCGGGCTACGGCTCCCGGCGCTCCTGCGAGGAGCTGATCGAGCAGGCGCGCGTCGAGGTCAACGGCGAGATCGTCCTGGAGCAGGGCAAGCGGGTCGACCCCGAGAAGGACGAGGTCAAGGTCGACGGCCTGACCGTCGCGACGCAGTCGTACCAGTTCTTCGCGCTGAACAAGCCGGCCGGCGTCGTCTCCACGATGGAGGACAACGAGGGCCGCCAGTGCCTCGGCGACTACGTGACCAACCGTGAGACGCGGCTGTTCCACGTGGGCCGGCTCGACACCGAGACCGAGGGCGTCATCCTGCTCACCAACCACGGCGAGCTCGCGCACCGGCTGACGCACCCCAAGTACGGCGTGAAGAAGGTCTACCTCGCGCACATCGTGGGCCCGATCCCGCGCGACCTGGGCAAGAAGCTCAAGGACGGCATCCAGCTCGACGACGGCTACGCGAAGGCCGACCACTTCCGCGTCGTCGAGCAGACCGGCAAGAACTACCTGGTCGAGGTGACCCTGCACGAGGGCCGCAAGCACATCGTGCGCCGGATGCTGGCCGAGGCCGGCTTCCCGGTCGACAAGCTGGTGCGCGTCGCCTTCGGCCCGATCACCCTGGGCGACCAGAAGTCGGGCTGGCTGCGCCGGCTGTCCAACACCGAGGTCGGCATGCTGATGAAGGAAGTCGACCTCTAGGAACTCCCGGGCCCCCGGGGCTTGTGCCGGACGACACCCCCTTTTTATAGTCGTGGTGACTATTAAGAGGGGGTGTCCGTCATGCGGAGCCACGACAAGGACGCCGACGACCGCGACGGCGAAGCCCGGAACGCCCGCGACCGGAACGCCCGCGACCGGAACTCCGACGATCAGCGTGTCTACGACAAGCACGCCTACGAGCCCTTCGCCGTCACCGTCGACCTCGCCGTCCTCACCCTCCGCGCCGGCGCCCTGCACGTCCTGCTCGTCGAGCGCGGCCAGGAGCCCTACGAGGGCCGCTGGGCGCTGCCCGGCGGCTTCGTGCTGCCCGACGAGTCCGCGGAGACCGCCGCCCGGCGCGAACTGGCCGAGGAGACCGGCCTGGCGGACGTCTCGGGCCTCCACCTGGAGCAGTTGCGCATCTACAGCGAGCCCGGCCGCGACCCGCGGATGCGGGTCGTCTCCGTCGCCTTCGCCGCCCTCCTGCCCGACGCCCCCGAACCCACCGGCGGCGGCGACGCCCGCCAGGCGCGCTGGCAGCCGTACGACGACGCCGGGCCGCTCGCCTTCGACCACGACCGGATCCTGGCCGACGCCCACGACCGGGTCGGCGCCAAGTTCGAGTACACCTGCCTCGCGACCGCCTTCTGCCCGCCCGAGTTCACCCTCGGCGAGCTCCAGCAGGTCTACGAGACCGTGTGGCGGACCGTCCTCGACCGGCCCAACTTCCGCCGCAAGGTGCTCGCCACGCCGGGCTTCGTCGAACCCGTCCCCGGCGGCGCGCGTCTGACCGGCGGCCGGGGCAAGCCCGCCGCCCTCTACCGCGCGGGCGCCGCCACCGCGCTCCACCCGCCCCTGCTGCGACCGCCCCGGGAAGGACGTTCCGCATGACCACCTCCACCACCGTCCGAAAGCGCGCCACCGGCTCCCTGCTGGGCCTCGCGCTGGGCGACGCCCTCGGGTTCCCGACGGAGTTCGACGACGTCCCGTCGATCCTCGCCAAGTGCGGGCCGTGGCGGGAGATGGACCTCCCGGCGCGCGCCCTCGTCTCCGACGACACCCAGATGACCCTCGCGGTGGGGCGCGCCCTGCGGACCGCCATGGACCGAGGGCTCCTCGTGCCGGCCACTCTGGCGCCGCAACTGCGCAGGGAGTTCGTGGCCTGGAACCGCTCACCGGACAACAACCGGGCCCCGGGGCGCACCTGCCTGACCGCGTGCGACCTCCTCGAGGACGACACGCGGCTGTGGCAGGACGCCAGTCAGATCGGCTCCAAGGGCTGCGGCGCCAACATGCGCGTCGCCCCGATCGGCCTCGTCCCCGGCCTCAGCGACGAACAACGGGCCGGCGCCGCCCAGCTCCAGGCCGCCCTCACCCACGGCCATCCCACCGCGCTCGCCGCCTCCGACCTCACCGCGCACGCCGTGCGCCTCCTCGTCCAGGGCGCCGACCCGTCCGCCCTCGTCGGGCTGCTGCGCTCCTACGCCCTCGACAACCGCTCCCGCTACCACCACCGCTGGCTCGGCGACCTGTGGACCCGCGGCCAGGACCCGAGCCCGGAGCACTTCGTCGAGCGCGGCTGGGACGAGTGCCTGGCCGTCCTGGAACGCCTCCAGGAGACGCTGCGCCACCCGTCGCCCGAGACGGACCCCTGCCTCGCGGCTGGGGAGGGGTGGATCGCCGAGGAGGCCCTGGCCGCCGGCCTGCTGTGCTTCCTGCTCTTCCCCGACGAGCCGCTGACCGTCCTGCGCCGGGCGGCCTGCTCCTCCGGGGACTCCGACTCCATCGCCTGTCTCGCGGGCGCCTTCGCGGGCGCGCACGCCGGCGCGGACGCCTGGCCGACGGACTGGGCGGACCGGATCGAGTACCAGGGGGAGCTGGTGACGCTCGGGGCGCTGTGGGACCAGTGAGCCGGTGACCGGGCCGGGCCCTCAGGCCAGGCTGATCGTGCCCCGCGCGACCGTGATCTTCTCGGCGGGCAGCGGGACGGACGCCGGGCCGCGGGCCACCGAGCCGTCCGCGACACGGAACTCGCTGCCGTGGCAGGGGCAGCGGATGACGCCGTCGGCGACGCGGGAGACCGTGCAGCCCTGGTGGGTGCAGACGGCGGAGAACGCCTTGAAGTCGTCCTTCGTCGGCTGGGTGACGACGACCTTCTCGTCGGCGAAGATCTTGCCGCCGCCGACGGGGATGTCGGCCGTCTTCGCCAGCTCCCCGCCGCCGGACGCGTGCGTGGGCTTGTCGGACGACGACGAGCCGCCGTCGCCGTACGTGCCGCAGGCCGCCGTGAGCGCCGCGGCCGCGCCGCCCGCCGCCAGGAGAACCGTGCGCCGTGGTGTCGCGGGGAGGGTCATGTCGTCACTCCGAAAGTGCGGAAGAACCAGAGGGCGGAGGTGAGCCAGATCACCGTCAGCACGGTGAAGACGAGCCCGCCGACGATCGGCAGCAGCGGACCCCGAAGGCGCTCCCTGCGGAGCAGCAGCATCTTGGCACTGAACGCGCCGAAGAAGAAGCAACCCAGGACGGAGTGCCACATCACGCGTGTTCCGTACGTCTGATACCCCAGCGCGTACAGACAGTGCACCGCAACCGGGACCGCGATCAGGAAGGCGGCCCGGCCCGACCAGCGGTGCAGCGCGCCGGACCAGGCGGGCCCGGGCAGCTTCCCGTACAGCATCGGCGCCGAGGCGAGCTGCACCAGGGCGAAGAACATCGCGGCCGACGCCAGCCAGGCCTTCACCGCGCCCGTGCTGCTGAAACCGGCCAGGTCGAAGGCCGTCCCGGTCGGCTCGTGCACGCTGCCGTAGACGCCCAGGGCGACCGCCACGGCGCAGGCGACCAGTGCCGGGACCAGAAAGCGGGCCGGGCTCGGGCCGCGCCCCGCGGGCTCGGGGACGCCGCGCGCGGCGGCGTTCGGGTCGACGGTCATGGGGCTCCCTGCTCGAACGGGGGTCAGGGGGTGGCGGGCCCGGCGCGCGGGACGCGGAAGGCGGCGGACGCGGGGGCGGGGGAGGAGGCGGGGGGAACCGTGCTCCGGGCCGGGGCAGGGGCAGGGGCCGGGCTCGGCGAGCGCTCCCGGTACGGGGAGGTCGGGGCCTTCGTCCCCGTCGTCGCGTCGAGCGTCAGCAGGGCCAGGCCGAGCACCAGTCCCGCGAGGAGGGTGAGCAGGGGTCCTGGACGCTTCATGCCGGGCCTTCCCCGATGCGGGTGTCCTGCCGTCAGCGTGCCACGGCGGCGCGGGCCGCACCCCTCGTGAAGGGCGTACGGGGGCATCGCCGTCTCGGCACGCGGGCGCGCGCACCGGACCGACGCGGGCTGACTAGGCTGGACACGTCACGTGGACGTGTCCCGTGCCACGTGCCGCGCGGCCGTGCCACGTGCCGTGGCCCGGCACATCGGGCCGCGGCGCACGAGGGCGCGGGCCGTCCGCCGGCACACCGACGCATCAGCACACTTCAGCGAGGAGCAGCGCCGTGGCGGTACGAGCGGTCCGGGGAGCCGTCCAACTCGAGCGGGACGAGGCCGGCCACATGGACGAGCAGGTGGGGGCGCTGCTCACCGCCGTCCTCGAGCGCAACGCGCTCGCCGCCGACGACCTGATCAGCATCTGGTTCACGGCCACGCCCGACCTGCACAGCGACTTCCCGGCGGCCGCGGCCCGCAAGCTCGGCATCGTCGACGTACCGCTGATCTGCGCCCAGGAACTGGACGTCGAGGGCGCCATGCCGCGGGTGGTGCGCATCCTCGCGCACGTCGAGTCCGACCGGCCGCGCGCCGGGATCAGCCACGTGTACCTCGGCGCCGCGGCCGCCCTGCGCAAGGACATCGCCCAGTGAGGACCGCGCTCGTCATCGGCACCGGGCTGATCGGCACGTCCGCCGCCCTGGCCCTGGTGCAGCGGGGCGTCGCCGTCCACCTCGCCGACCACGACCCCGAGCAGGCCCGTACGGCGGCCGCGCTGGGCGCCGGCACCGACGAGACGCCCGAGGGTCCGGTGGACCTCGCGATCGTCGCCGCCCCGCCCGCCCACGTGGCAGGCGTGCTCGCCGACGCGATGCGCCGGGGCGTGGCCCGCGGGTACCTCGACGTCGCCAGCGTCAAGGGCGGGCCGCGCCGTGAACTGCTGGCGCTCGGCCTCGACCTGTCGGCGTACATCGGCAGCCACCCCATGTCGGGCCGGGAGAAGTCGGGGCCGCTCGCCGCGACCGGCGACCTCTTCGAGGGCCGCCCCTGGGTGCTGACGCCGACCCGGGACACCGACACCGAGGTGCTGAACCTCGCCCTGGAGTTGGTCTCGCACTGCCGGGCCGTGCCGGTGGTCATGGACGCCGACGCCCACGACCGCGCCGTGGCGCTCGTCTCCCACATGCCCCACCTGGTCTCCAGCCTGGTCGCGGCGCGCCTGGAGCACGCCGAGGAGGCCGCCGTACGGCTGTGCGGCCAGGGCATCAGGGACGTCACCCGGATCGCCGCCTCCGACCCCCGGATGTGGATCGACATCCTGTCCGCGAACCCCGGCCCGGTCGCCGACCTCCTCACCGAGGTCGCCGCCGACCTGGAGGAGACCGTCCAGGCGCTGCGCGCCCTCCAGTCCGGCGACGACGCGAAGCGGCGCGAGGGCGCGGGCGGAGTCGAGGACGTCCTGCGCCGCGGCAACGCCGGCCAGGTCCGCGTCCCCGGCAAGCACGGAGCGGCACCGCGGGCCTACGAGATCGTCGCCGTGCTGATCGACGACCAGCCGGGCCAGCTGGCCCGCATCTTCGCCGACGCCGGGCAGGCGGGCGTCAACATCGAGGACGTCCGCATCGAGCACGCGACGGGGCAGCAGGCGGGCCTGGTGCAGCTCATGGTCGAACCCAAGTCGGCAGCGGTCCTTTCGGCGGCACTCCGGGAACGGGGCTGGGCGATCCGCCAGTGACCGGACCGCCGGCCGCCGGACAGCGCTCCGCCGCCCGGTGGATCGGCGAACCGCCGGGCGCAGGGCTGCCGGACTGTCGATCAGCCGGGCTGCCGGGTCGCCTGACACCGGACCACCGGACCACCGGACCGCCTGACACCGAACCGCCGGGCGCAGGGCTGCCGGACGGTCGACCAGCCGGACCACCGGCCCGCCTGACACCGGACCACCGGGCGCAGGGCTGCCGGACAGCCGGACTGCCGGACGGTCGACCAGCCGGGCTGCCGGGTCGCCTGACACCGGACCACCGGACCACCGGCCCGCCGGGCACCGGACCGCCGGGCACCGGACGCCTGCCCGTCAGGCTGCCGGTCGCCGGTCGCCGGTCGGTGGATCGGCCGGACCGCCTGTCTCCGCAAGCGCAAGGCCGCCGGGCATCCGGACCCCCTGACTGCCGGGGCGACGGGACGGCCTCTCAGCCGGGGCCGTCCGACGGCTGAGCGGTGGGGCAGCCGGGCAGCCGGGCAGCCGATGGCCTGCCGTGCGACGGTCCTGTCCTGGCCGCGCGGCGGCTGCCGGCCGAGGGGCCGGTACGGGTCGCTGGGGCGGCTCGGCGCGGGGGGCGACGGGAGTCGGCGGAGGGCCGGCGGGGCCGTGCGGCCGGACGAGTGACGTGCGGCCGGTAACCTTGTACGGGGCACAGTCGCGCCCCGTACCTCCACCGCCTCGCACCAGGAAGGTGTCCCCCCGTGGAAAACGGCGCCGCCCAGCCCGTGATCGTCGCCATCGACGGTCCGTCCGGCACCGGCAAGTCGAGCACGTCCAAGGCCGTGGCCGGCCGGCTCGGACTGAGCTACCTGGACACCGGCGCCCAGTACCGGGCGATCACCTGGTGGATGGTGAACAACGGGATCGACATCGAGGACCCCACCGCGATCGCGGCCGTCGCCGGAAAGCCCGAGATCCTCTCCGGCACCGACCCGGCCCACCCGACCATCACGGTCGACGGCGTCGACGTCGCCGCGCCGATCCGCACCCAGGAGGTCACCTCCAAGGTCAGCGCGGTCAGCGCCGTGCCCGAGGTGCGGGCCCGGATCACCGAGTTGCAGCGGTCGCTGGCCGCCGCCGCGGAGCGGGGCATCGTCGTCGAGGGGCGGGACATCGGCACGACCGTGCTGCCAGGCGCCGACCTCAAGATCTTCCTCACCGCCTCCCCGGAGGCCCGCGCCGCCCGCCGCAGCGGCGAGCTGAAGGGCGCCGACCTGCACCGCACCCGTGAGGCGCTGATCAGGCGGGACGCGGCCGACTCCTCCCGCAAGACCTCCCCGCTCGCCAAGGCGGACGACGCCGTCGAGGTGGACACCACCGCCCTGACGCTGACCCAGGTCATCGAGTGCGTCGTCACCCTCGTCGAGGAGAAGCGGGCCGCGCGGTGACCCCGACGACGGCCGTGCCCTCCGAGCGGGGCGCCGAGGTCGGGCGGCGCATCGGCGTCGGTCTGATGTACGGGCTGTGGAAGCCGCGTGTGCTGGGCGCCTGGAAGGTGCCGGCGAGCGGCCCGCTGATCTTCGCGATCAACCACTCGCACAACATCGACGGCCCGATGGTGATGGGCGTGGCGCCCCGGCCGACGCACTTCCTGATCAAGAAGGAAGCGTTCGTCGGCCCGCTGGACCCCTTCCTCACCGGCATCGGCCAGCTCAAGGTCGACCGGGACACCACCGACCGCACCGCCATCACCCGCGCGCTGGGCGTGCTGCACAACGGCGGGGTCCTCGGGATCTTCCCGGAGGGCACCCGTGGCGAGGGCGACTTCGCGGCCCTGCGCGCCGGGCTCGCCTACTTCGCGGTGCGCGGCGGCGCGCCGATCGTGCCCGTCGCCGTGCTGGGAAGCACCGAGCGCGGCGGACGGTTGATAAAGGCGCTGCCCCCGCTGCGCTCCCGCGTGGACGTCGTCTTCGGAGACGCGTTCGAGGCGGGCGACGGCAGCGGACGGCGCACCCGCAAGGCGCTGGACGAGGCCACCGAACGCATCCGGAAACAGCTCGCCGCACACCTGGAAAACGCCAGGCGCCTGACGGGACGCTGAGCGACACTGAATACCGAGTAGTGGATCAACCCGGACAGAACGGGTGCTCCACCGATCACCACGAATGAACGACGAGGTACGGACTTCATGAACGACCACATCCAGCCCGACGGCTCGGACTCCTTCGAGCACGACCACGGGGCGCTCGGCGACGCCGAGTACGCGGAGTTCATGGAGCTCGCCGCGGTCGAGGGCTTCGACATCGAGGACGTCGAGGGCGCCATCGAGGAGGCAGGCCACGGGCCGCTGCCCGTGCTCGCCGTCGTCGGCCGCCCCAATGTCGGCAAGTCGACCCTGGTGAACCGGATCATCGGCCGCCGCGAGGCCGTCGTCGAGGACAAGCCGGGCGTGACCCGCGACCGGGTGACCTACGAGGCCGAATGGTCGGGCCGCCGCTTCAAGCTCGTCGACACCGGCGGCTGGGAGCAGGACGTCCTCGGCATCGACGCCTCCGTGGCCGCCCAGGCCGAGTACGCGATCGAGGCCGCCGACGCCGTCGTCTTCGTCGTCGACGCCAAGGTCGGCGCGACCGACACCGACGAGGCGGTCGTCCGGCTGCTGCGCAAGGCGGGCAAGCCCGTCGTGCTGGCCGCCAACAAGGTCGACGGCCCTAGCGCGGAGGCCGACGCGGCCTACCTGTGGTCCCTCGGGCTCGGCGAGCCGCACCCGATCTCCGCGCTGCACGGCCGCGGCACCGGCGACATGCTGGACGCCGTCCTGGAGGCCCTGCCTGAGGCCCCCGCGCAGACCTTCGGCACCGCGGTGGGCGGCCCGCGCCGGATCGCGCTCATCGGCCGGCCGAACGTCGGCAAGTCCTCGCTGCTGAACAAGGTGGCGAACGAGGAGCGCGTCGTCGTCAACGAGATCGCGGGCACCACCCGCGACCCGGTCGACGAGCTGATCGAACTCGGCGGCGTCACCTGGAAGTTCGTCGACACGGCGGGCATCCGCAAGCGCGTCCACCTCCAGCAGGGCGCCGACTACTACGCCTCGCTGCGCACCGCCGCGGCCGTGGAGAAGGCCGAGGTGGCGGTCATCCTGATCGACGCCTCCGAGTCGATCTCGGTGCAGGACCAGCGCATCGTGACGATGGCCGTGGACGCCGGACGCGCCCTGGTCATCGCCTACAACAAGTGGGACACCCTCGACGAGGAGCGCCGCTACTACCTGGAGCGCGAGATCGAGACCGAGTTCGCCCAGGTGGCGTGGGCGCCGCGGGTGAACGTCTCGGCGCGCACGGGGCGGCACATGGAGAAGCTGGTCCCGGCGATCGAGGCCGCTCTGGCGGGCTGGGAGACGCGTGTTCCCACCGGCCGCCTGAACGCCTTCCTCGGCGAGCTGGTCGCGGCCCACCCGCACCCGGTGCGGGGCGGCAAGCAGCCGCGCATCCTCTTCGGCACCCAGGCCGGCACCAAGCCCCCGCGGTTCGTGTTCTTCGCCTCCGGGTTCATCGAGGCGGGTTACCGGCGCTTCATCGAGCGCCGGTTGCGCGAGGAGTTCGGCTTCGAGGGCACGCCGATCCACATCTCGGTCCGGGTGCGCGAGAAGCGCGGCGGCAAGAAGAAGTGACGACACGGCTGGAGGGCGGCGCCCGTCGCGGGCGCCGCCCTCCAGCCGTGTGTGCGTGGATTCGCCCGTGGGGGCGGATCAGAAGGTTCTGCGGGGGGCCGGCGGAAGGGCCGCCGGGACGTGGTGCATCGCGGTGGGCGCCGGCTCCTGCTGGCCGATCTGCCCGATCCGCTGCCACTGGGACTGCTGCCCGACCCGCTGCCACTGGGACTGCTGCCCGGTTCCGTGCCGCGCGCTCTGCGCCCCCGCGCTGTAGGCGCTGTACGAGCTGGAGAACGACCCCGGGCGCGGCGCCGGGTAGGAACCCGTGGAGCCCGTGCGGTACGGGATGTTCCCGAAGGCGGTGAACCCCAGTTCGTCCTCGCCGCTGCGGTCGCCCGGCAGCGAGCGGAACGTCTTGACGTACTCCGCGTAGAGCGCGTCGTAGATCGGCGTGGCGGAGGGGCCGCCCTGGGAGTCCTGAGCCGGTCGCGCGGACGGGATCGACTGGTAGGACGGGCGGCGGGGAACGTCGTAGGTGTGCACGTATGTCCAAACGACGCGGCGCGCGAAGAGATGCGGCACAGCGGGAGTCCGCGGGGGACGCCCGCCGTGCCGCCGCGTGCCCGGCGCCCGCGGGGGAGCCGGGGCGCGGGGACCCGACCGGTCCGCGCCGCGCCGGGCGCCCCCGCCCCGCCCGGCGGACAGGGCTCGGGGGCCCCGCGAGGGGGAGGCCCAGACCCTGGCGAGGGATGGCTCCGACCCCCGGGAGGGGCGGCTCAGGTGCCCGCGAGGGGGAGGGCCGCGCCGACCAGGTGCCCGTTCGCGGCGGCCTTGTCCAGCGCGTCCCGCAGGAGGTCCTCACGGGGCTGGCGTCCGATGGAGCCCACCGGCGAGGCGAACATCAGTACCTGCTGGTGCTTGTTGGCGGCGGCCCGCCACCCCTCCGTCACCTGGAGCGGCTGGTGCGCCTGCCACCAGGCGACCGGCTGGCCGCCGTTGGACGACGGTTGTAGCACGGCGTGCAGCTGCCCCATCGCCAGCAGGACGGACCAGCCGTGCTGCACCGGCGGCACCTCGGTCAGCTCGCTGAGCGGCATGAAGCCCTGCTCGATGAGGAGCGGCAGGAAGTCGTCGCCGGCGCCGGTCGTGCCGGGGCGCACGATGGGCGCGGTCGGCTCGACGACCAGGGCGGGGTGCAACTCCCCGGCGATCAGGACGAGTCCGCTCGTCACACCGAGCACCGCCTGCTCGGGCACGACCTTGTCGGGGTCCAGGTCGACGGTGTCGCCGCTGATGGAGCGCACCGCGCCCTGCAACTGCTCCTCCGTGACCTGGACGATCTGGGACGGCAGACAGGTGGCGTGGGCGAAGGCGAGGACGGCGGTCTCGTCCCCGATGAACAGGACGGTGCTGGTGTGCTCGTTCTCGGAGTCGCCCGGGGTGCGGCAGGACGTGCAGTCGTAACTGCCCGGGGCGTTGTCTCCGGCGAGCAGCCGGTCGGCTTCTTCGTCGCCGATCTCGGCGCGTACCTCGTCGCTGACGTCGAGCATGCGCGGCACGGGTGGCTCCCTCGGATGCGGTGCGTGGGCGAGGCCGGGTGCTCCGGCTCGTGGTCCGGGCGGTACCCGGCTCATGAAGATGACAACGGGCGATCTGTGGCGGGAGTCACGCTTCAGAGCGAACGGAATCGAACCATCCTGCCCCGGCCTTCACTCTGCGTGCGGAATCGACCACTCCATGTCAAGTAACAGGGAGGTCACGACAGTTGGGCCGGTGACCCGGCTCACAGGGCGAGTGGATACGTGGTCGACAAATGGCGACAAGTGAGCATGAACTGGGTGTCCGGAATTCGCCGCTACCCAAGGTAACGGCCAACTGGCCTGCGGCAATGGCCGATTGGTTGTTAACGGGGCGTCAGGTTCCCTAGATTGCTCCGCCGTGTGCAACGAGCACCGCTCGGGAACGTCCGCCGGCCGCGCAGAGCCAGACAGCGCGCAGCACCATCGCCGGCGGTCGGGGCCGGGCGCGCCGACCGCGTTCCCGCGCGGCCGCCGCGCTCCGGTCAGGGGGAGCCCGGGTACGTAGAGAGGGATCTACATGTCCGATTGTGCCGATCAGCAGTCCCGCACGTCGTCGCGCAAGACGGCGGTCCTCGCCGGGGCGGTTCTTCTCGCCCCTCTCGGACTGCTCTCCGCCACCGCGGACGCGGCGGCGGCCGACAGCGGGGTGTGGGACCGCATCGCCCAGTGCGAGAGCGGCGGCAACTGGCACATCAACACCGGCAACGGGTACTACGGCGGACTGCAGTTCTCCGCCGGTACTTGGCGCGCCTACGGCGGGGCCGCCTACGCGCCGACCGCCGACAAGGCCGGCAAGGCACAGCAGATCGCCGTGGCCGCCAAGGTGCAGAACTCCCAGGGGTGGGGCGCGTGGCCGACCTGCTCGGCGCGCGCGGGAGCGGCCGGCGGCGCACCAGGGGCCGACCGCCCCTCCTCGGCCCGTTCCGACTCGGCCGGCACGAAGTCCTCGAAGCCCACGAAGTCGTCGAAGTCCTCCAGGCCCTCGCAGTCCTCGCAGCCCTCGAAGTACGCGGCGGCCGGGAAGTCGGCGAAGTCCACCCGCTCCGGCTCCGAGTCGTCGGGGGCGGGTTCGTCCACGACCGCGGAGCGTGCCTCCGGGCAGACCTCGCAGACCTCGGCGGGCGTCGCGCGCGGCGACTACACCGTCCGCCGGGGCGACACCCTGAGCGCCATCGCGGCCCGCAACGGGATGACCTGGCAGCGCGTCTACGCCGGCAACCGGGACGTCATCGGCGGCGATCCCGACCTGATCGTCCCGGGGCAGCGCCTCACGCTCTGACCCGCCCGCGCTCCCGCCCGGCGACGCGGCGGCCCCGTCCGGCAGGGCGACCGGACGGGGCCGCCGCGCCCGCACGTCCGTACGGAGGATGTGTGGGGATGTGTGGGGGAGCCGTGTATTTCCTATGGGCCGTCAGCTTTCGGGCGGGGCGGCGGAAGGGAAATGAACCGGTCCTCCGGGGCCCGTTTCCGACTCTTTCCGACGGGTTATTCACGGCTCTCGGACGGGTGCCGACAATTGCGTTCGAATACGCGGAGAAGGCCTCCGGAACCGCCCGTCCGTGTGACGGTCCGCTGTGCACGAATGGCCGTACGACGGCTGAAACGCGTGTCGGGATCCTGTGACAGAAGTGTGACCGCCCGGTTCCGCATCCGGGGTTCGGTGTTCCCGGGAGGCGCCGGGGCCTAGCGTGGAGTCATGGCACCGAACACCGCTCCGCAGGCGGAGCCGCAGGACAGTCCGGACGGTTACGTCGGCCTGGAGGCCGGGCAGGCCGAACGGCTCGCGCGTGAACGGGGGTGGTCGACGGTGCGCTCGTTGGAGCCCGGGGCCATCGTCACCATGGAGTACCGCTTCGGGCGGCTGAACCTGGAGGTGCGGGACGGCCGGGTCGCCCGCGCCTGGAAGGGCTGAGCAGGCCGCGCGGCGCACGCCATGCGGGTATGGCGGTCGTGTGGGTACGGCGGTGGTGTGGGTACGGCGGTCGTGTGGGTACGGCGAAGGCCCCGGCTCCTGGGGAGGTTCCAGGAGCCGGGGCCTTCGCCGTAACCGGACCGGGGTGCGTACCGGAGTCCGTCGTGGCGTGGCGTTCGCCGAGGTCAGCCGCCGGTGAGGGGGCGGGCCCCCGAGGCGGCGGCGCCGCGCGGGAGGCGGTCGGGGTGCGGCGGGCGGCGGCTGCCGACCGGGGTGACCGGGGTGCGCTCGGAGCGGGTCGTGTGCGGGCCCTGGGCCAGGTAGGCGGGCGCGCGGGGGGCGCGGGCCGGGGTGACCGGTTCGGGAGCCGCCGCGGGATCGTCCTGCGCCGTGGGGAGCTGGGTGAGCGGCACGGGCACGGCGACGGGGGCGGACGGCGCGGGAGCGGCGACCGTGCGGCGGCGGCGCTCGCGCAGCCGGTCGCGCAGCGCGAAGACCGAGACCTCGGCGCGGGCGATCAGCGGCTCGCACCAGGGCAGCGCCAGCAGGATCAGCAGCCCGGCGGCCCAGCCCAGCACCACGTCGCTCAGCCAGTGCGTACCGAGGTAGACGGTGGTGAGGCCGACGCCGAGGGAGACGACGGCGGACACGGCGGACAGCCAGCGGCGCGCCCTGGGCGTGGACGCCAGATACGCCAGGATTCCCCAGGTCACGACCGCGTTGGCGGTGTGGCCGCTGGGGAATATATCGCCGCCCAGACCCATCTCGTTCGAGCCGATGGTGGTCGCGTAGTGCGGTCCCAGCCGGCCCATGCCGAGCTTCGCCGCACCCACCGTGATGTTCAGCAGCAGCAGCGAGGCGCCCAGCGTGAGCAGCGGGCGCAGGGTGTGCTGGCGCCAGGACCTCCAGCCGAGCCAGGCGGCGACCATCACGGCGGTCGGGCCGCGCTGGCCGAGGACCACGTAGTAGTCGAGGAAGGCGTGGATCTCCGGCCACTGCTGGTACGGCCGGAAGAACATGACCTGCCAGTCGAGGCGGACCAGCCACGACGTGATCACCACGAGCCACACGATCGCCAGATAGAAGGCCAGGGTCGCCAGCAGCAGGGCGACCCTGTGCCGGCTCATCTTCGGCACGTCGATGTGGGCCGGTCGTTCCGGCTCACGGTCGAGCCTGGCGAACACCCGGTCCAGACGGGTGAGGTTTCGTTCGGTACGCACCTAAACGACGTTACAGCGAGTGAGCTCTGGACCCGGCCGAATCCGCCGGTTTGTGATGACGATGTGATGTGGGATTGCTCTCAGAACACTGTTTATCCCCATGGAATCGCTAATCGTCGAACGGTGTTCCCTTCAATTCCTTTGATCATTCCTAGGGATAGTTTTAGGTAACCGATGAAAGGCTTCACCTGAAAGCCGGACGGCCTCACGGGGGACCCGAGCCGTTCAGCCACCACGCCCCGTACACGGCCGAGGCGGTGGCCACGCACCCCACGACCAGCGCCGCCCGGCCCGTGCGCAGCCGGGACAGGGCCAGGGCGAGCGGCAGCAGCAGCGGGAAGGCCGGCAGGAGCAGCCGCGGCTTCGAGCCGAAGTAGCTGGACGCGCACAGGGCGAGCGCGAGGACCGTGCCGCCGTACACCAGCAGCGGCAGGGGCTGGCCCTGCCGCACGCAGACCGCGAACAGCCACAGCAGCAGGCCGACGCCGGCGATCAGTCCGAGGCCGGCGAGGGCGCCGGGGGCCGACGTGAACTTCCCGGCGATGAAGCGGGCGAAGGCGAGGCCCCCGTCGAAGCCGTTGCGCCAGCCCGCCTGGACGTCGAGGTAGCCGAGCGGGCCGCGGCCGGTGCGGTGGCCGACCCACAGGACGTAGCCGGCGGCGCCGATGGGCGCGAGGAGCATGGCGAGGGCGCGCGCGGCGCGGCGGGGCGTCGGCGCGGTCGCTTCGCGCCCCGCGGGGGCTTCGGCGGACGGACGGGGGGCGTGTACGGGGGCGGGCGCGCCGGGGGCGGGCGCTGTGCTGCGGGTTCCCGCGATCGAGGGCTCCCGGCGGACCGCACGGTCCCGCAGGAGTGACGCCGCGCAGGCCGCCCACACCGCGGCGACCACCGCGAGCCCCACCGGGCGGGTCAGACCGGACAACGAGGCCAGGGCCCCCGCGGTCACCCACCGGCCGCTGAGCACCGCGTACAGCGACCACGCGGCCAGCGCGGTGAACAGGGACTCGCTGTACGCCATCGACTGCACGATCCCGACCGGCAGCACGGCCCACACCAGCACCGCGCACAACCCGGCCCGCCGTCCGTACACGTGGTCGGCGACCGCGAAGATCCCCCAGGCCGCCGCGAGCGAGGCGAGCAGGGCCACGACGAATCCGGCGTCGGCGTACGACAGCGGGGTCAGCGCGTGCAGAAGCCTTTCCAGCCAGGGCAGCAGCGGGAAAAAGGCCAGATCGGCGTGGACGTCGCCGTTCGGCAGGCGGATCTCGTACCCGTAGCCCCGCTCGGCGACCCTGCTGTACCAGATCGCGTCCCAGCGGGCGGTGAGCAGTGTGTGGGCGCTCTTGTCGCGGGCGGCGGCCCACATGGCGAGGCCGAGCAGGCCCAGGGCGCGTACGGCCGCGTACCCCAGGAGGGCGGGGGCCGCCCGGAACGGGGACGCGGAGCCGGAGGGCGTCACACGGGTCTGGAGATCGGTCACGGGCTCGATTATCGACGGGCGGCGCGCGGCCCCGGGCCGGGGAACCCGCGGGAAGCCGCGCGGCCCGGGAGCGCCGACGCGCCCCGCACGCCGGGGCCAGGGAGGCCCCGTGCGCCCTGCGGCGCTGGGCCATGGGGACCCTCCGCGCGCCCCGCCCGGGGGCCGTGCGACGACCCGTGCGGGCCGGGTGCGCAGTGGCGTACGCCACACGGGTCGCTCCGGAACGGTGAGATGTCCGCCACGTGGCCCTGGCGCGAACTCGCGTACGCTGCGTGTCACTCGTGTTCGTTTGCGCGGGCCGGAGATCACCGCTCCTCTCCGGCCGAGTCGCGGGGAGTCCCCACCCCGCGAGCCCGCCGAACCGGGGGATCACCTGGGAGGTACGTACATGTCCGGGACGACCACGGCCGCCGCTGGGCTGCGCCGGAGGACGGCCGGGGCCGGTGCCGACCGCTGGGTCGTCCTGGTGGTGCTGTGCGTCAGCCTGCTCCTGGTCGCCGTCGACGCGACCGTCCTGCACGTGGCGGTGCCGGCCGTCACCGAGGACCTGCGGCCCGACGGGATCGAGCTGCTCTGGATCGTCGACACCTATCCGCTGGTCTGCGCCTCGATGCTGATCCTGTTCGGCACGCTCGGCGACAAGGTCGGCCGCAGACGGATCCTGCTGCTCGGATACGCCCTGTTCGGCGTCGCGTCCGCGCTGGCGGCCTTCGCCGGGAGCGCCCAGACGCTGATCGCGGCGCGGGCGCTGCTGGGCGTGGGCGGCGCGATGATCATGCCCGCGACGCTGTCGATCCTGCGGCAGGTGTTCCCGGACCGGCGTGAGCGGGCGCTGGCGGTGGGCATCTGGAGCGCGGTGGCCGCGGTGGGCGCGGCGATCGGACCGCTGCTCGGCGGCTTCCTCCTCGAACACTTCTGGTGGGGCTCGGTCTTTCTCGTCAACATTCCGTTGATGCTGGTCAGTCTGCCGGTGGGACGGCTGCTGCTGCCCGAGTCGCGCGGCGCGGAGGACGGTCCGTGGGACGTGGTCGGCGCGCTGATGGCGGCGGCCGGACTGTTCGGCGTCGTCCTGGGCGTGAAGCGGCTGGGCGGCGGCGAGCTGGGGCCGTTCACCGTGGTGCCGCTGGCCGTGGGCGCGGTGCTGATCGTCCTGTTCGTACGACGTCAGCGGCGGCGCACGCATCCCCTGGTGGACCTGGGGATGTTCGCGCGGCCGGCGTTCAGCACGGCGGTCGGGTGCATCGTGCTGGCCATGCTGGCGCTGGTCGGCCTCGAACTGATCGCGGCGCAGTACCTGCAACTCGTGCTGGGCCTGTCTCCGCTGGAGACGGGACTGCGGCTGCTGCCGCTGACCTTCGCCGCGATGGCGGCGGGGCTCGCGGGAGCCCGGCTGCTGCGCGGGTTCGGGCCGCGGCGGATGGTGTGCGGGGGGTTCCTGCTCACGGCGGCGGCCGTGCTGGTGCTGACCGCGATGGGCGGCTCGGACAACGCGGGGCTGCTGCTGTCCGGGTTCCTGCTGCTCGGGTTCGGCCTGGAGACGACCCTGTTCGCGGCGTACGAGTCGATGCTGAGCGAGGCCCCGCAGGAGCAGGCGGGCGGGGCGGCGGCGATCGGCGAGACGTCGTACCAGCTGGGGGCGGGGATCGGGATCGCGCTCCTCGGGACGGTCATGAACGCCGCGTACGCTCCCGGCCTGTCCTCCGTGCCCGGCGTGCCGGCGTCGGCGTCCGCGGCCGCGGGACATTCGCTGGGCGAGGCCTACGAGGTGGCCGGGCAGCTGGGCGGGCCGGCGGGCGCGGCGCTGCGGCACGTCGCGAAGGACAGCTTCGTGCACGGCCTGCATGTCACGCTGCTGGTCAGCGCGGGGTTGCTGCTGCTGGGGGCGGCCATGGCGTTGCGGTTGCCGCGGATCATGCAGTGCGAGGCGCCTCCGGCGGGGGTGGGGGTTCCTGCGCCTCGGGAGGTCGTGCAGTCCCGCGTCTCGGCCTGACGCCGAGGCGGCGGCCTGCGGCCTCCCCGCCCGTCTCCCACCCGCGCACCGCCCGTGACGGTCGGTGGAGGGGTGGGTGTTGCCTGTGGGGGTTCCTCGCCGTCGGCGGCTGCCGGCTTGTGCGTGCGGCGTGCGGCCTGCGGCCTCGCCGCCCGTCTCCCACCCGCGCACCGCCTGTGACGGTCGGTGGAGGGGTGGGTGTTGCCTGTGGGGGTTCCTCGCCGTCGGCGGCTGCCGGCTTGTGCGTGCGGCGTGCGGCCTGCGGCCTCGCCGCCCGTCTCCCACCCGCGCACCGCCCATGACGGTCGGTGGAGGGGTGGGCGTTGCTTGTGGGGGTCCCTCGCCGTCGGCGGCCTCGGGCCTTGCCGGCCGCTCTCCGACCCGCGCACCGCCCGTGACGGTCGGTGGAGGGGTGGGGCGGCCGCCCGCTTGCGCGTCGGGTGGTCTGCGGTTCCTGCCGCCTCCCATCGACCGCCCGCTCGCCCCGTCCTCTCCCGGTCGGGCTACTGGACGTTCGGGGTGGGGGGTCGTAGGGTCGGGCGGGAGTGGTTTACTAGCGGTGCTAGTTTTAGGTTCTGCCGGAGGCTGTCGTATGTCCGCGTCCTCGAAGTTGCCCCCGTTCGACCCCGCCGACCCGCTCGGGATCGATGATCTGCTGGACGCCGAGGATCTCGCGATCCGTGACACCGTGCGCGGCTGGGCGGCGGACCGGGTGTTGCCGTACGTCGCCGAGTGGTACGAGAGCGGGGAGCTGCCGGTCATCCGGGAGCTCGCCCGGGAACTCGGCGGGATCGGGGCGCTCGGGATGTCGCTCAGCGGCTACGGGTGCGCGGGCGCGAGCGCCGTGCAGTACGGGCTCGCCTGTCTGGAGCTGGAGGCCGCCGACTCCGGGATCCGCTCGCTCGTCTCCGTGCAGGGGTCCCTGGCGATGTACGCCGTGCACCGCTTCGGCTCCGAGGAGCAGAAGACGCAGTGGTTGCCCCGCATGGCCGCCGGTGACGTCATCGGGTGCTTCGGGCTCACCGAGCCCGATCACGGGTCCGACCCGGCGGGCATGCGGACGTACGCCAAGCGGGACGGCTCCGACTGGGTGCTCAACGGCCGCAAGATGTGGATCACCAACGGGTCCGTCGCCGGGGTGGCCGTCGTCTGGGCGCAGAGCGACGACGGGATCCGCGGCTTCGTGGTGCCCACCGACGCTCCGGGGTTCTCCGCGCCCGAGATCAAGCACAAGTGGTCCCTGCGGGCCAGTGTGACCAGCGAACTCGTGCTCGACGACGTGCGGTTGCCGGCGGATGCCGTCCTGCCGGAGGTCACCGGGCTGCGCGGCCCGCTCAGCTGTCTGTCCCACGCGCGCTACGGCATCGTCTGGGGCGCGATGGGCGCGGCCCGGTCCTGTTTCGAGACCGCGGTCGAGTACGCGAGAACCCGGGAGCAGTTCGGGCGGCCCATCGGCGGGTTCCAGCTCACGCAGGCCAAGCTCGCCGACATGGCGGTCGAGCTGCACAAGGGGATTCTGCTCGCCCACCATCTGGGGCGGCGCATGGACGCCGGCCGCCTGCGTCCCGAGCAGGTCAGCTTCGGCAAGCTCAACAACGTGCGGGAGGCGATCGAGATCTGCCGGACCGCCCGCACCGTCCTCGGGGCCAACGGGATCTCGCTCGAATACCCCGTCATGCGGCACGCGACGAACCTGGAGTCGGTCCTCACCTATGAGGGCACCGTCGAGATGCACCAGCTCGTGCTGGGCAAGG
This sequence comes from Streptomyces sp. NBC_00704, assembly GCF_036226605.1. Taxonomy (NCBI): domain Bacteria; kingdom Bacillati; phylum Actinomycetota; class Actinomycetes; order Kitasatosporales; family Streptomycetaceae; genus Streptomyces; species Streptomyces sp. NBC_00704. Next base: position 1,677,940 of record NZ_CP109000.1, on the reverse strand, counting down.
CGCTCACCGGGCTCGACGCCTTCCGCTGATCCGGCCCGGGGCCGGGGCAGGGCCGGCGAGCGGCCCTGCCTCAGCTCTGGTTGAAGAAGCCGTCCGTGCGGTGCGCGGACGGATCCCCGTTCACGATCTCCGTGTTGGCGGGGCTCAGCAGGAACACCCGGGTGGACACCCGCTCGATCGAGCCCCGCAGGCCGAAGATCAGCCCTGCCGCGAAGTCGACGACGCGCTTGGCGTCGGCGGCCTCCATGGCGGTGAGGTTCATGATGACCGGCACGCCCTCGCGGAACAGTTCACCGATCGCCCGCGCGTCCCGGAAGCTGTCCGGGGTGACGGTGCCGATGCGGCGGCCCTTCTCCTCGGCCGTGTCCGCCGCCACCTTCACGCGCGGGTCGGTGACCCAGACGTCCTGCGAGTCGGTCCCCTCGGAATAGTCGTCGTCGTAGTAACGCTCGTCATCGTTGTCGTCGACGAGGCCAAGCCAGGCACTCGCCTTGCGCACCGATCCCATGGACGCCTCCTCTCACAGCGGTCTTTCTGCTTTCCGCATTCCCCATGGTCGTCCATGATGCGGATGTCGCGCCAAGTGGTTAGACGCCGCGCGGGGGGTTTGTGACGGTACTGGTGCACAGCTAATACGTCGAGAGCCCGCGTCTCCCAAGGGTCGCACCGCATACGGCTGCTGACTGTGAGTGAAATATGATTCTTCGTGGCGGACGGGTGACGGACGGTGCGTCCGGGTGAACAGAGTGCCCCGCATCCGGCATGACAATCGGTCGATAGCATGCGGCAGCTCATGTCCCAAGGACGACGGGGGTTGTCGTGTTCGGAATCGTCAGGCCGTGCTCTCACCGGCTCGGAGAGGGTCTCAAGGCCCAGTGGATGGCCCACCTGTGCGGGCTGTGTCTCGCGCTGCGCGGCGACCACGGGCAGTTCGCCCGGGTCGTCACCAACTACGACGGCCTGATCATCTCGGTTCTGACGGAGGCTCAGGCCGAGCGCGTCACCGCCGACGGATGGCGGCGCACGGCGGGACCGTGCCCGCTGCGGGGCATGCGCACCGCCTCCGTGGCCCAGGGCGAGGGCGCCCGGCTCGCGGCCGCCGTCTCGCTGGTGCTCGCCTCCGCCAAGGTGCGTGACCATGTCGCCGACGGGGACGGGATGCTGGCGCGGCGGCCGGTCGCCGCCGCCGCGCGCCGGGTCGCCGAGAGCTGGGGGCGGGCCGGAGAACGCGGCGGGGCGGCCGTCGGGTTCGACACCGCCGTCCTCGTCGACGCCGTGGACCGGCAGGTGGGGATCGAGGCGCTCGCCGGGCCGGGCACCTCGCTGCTGACCGTCACCGAGCCGACGGAGACCGCCACCGCCGCCGCCTTCGCGCACACCGCCGTCCTGGCGGGCCGGCCCGGCAACGCCGCGCCGCTCGCCGAGGCCGGCCGTCTCTTCGGACGGCTGGCGCACCTGCTGGACGCCGTCGAGGACCAGGCGGCGGACGCGGCGGCCGGCGCCTGGAACCCGCTGACGGCCACGCACACCCCGCTCGCCGAGGCCCGTCGGCTCGCCGACGACGCGCTGCACGGCATCCGGCTCGCCCTGCGCGACGTCGAGTTCGAGGAGGGCAGGCTGGCGCACCTGCTGCTCGCGCACGAGCTGGGACGGTCGGTGGACCGGGCGTTCGGCACGCAGTCGTGCGGACACGCGCACGGAACGCCGGACGCGGCCGCACCCCGAGCAGGAGCGGGGGAGGGGGTGGGGGCGGGACCCGAGGGGGCGACGCCGGGGCCCGTGGGCGCCTTCGGGCCGCCGACCGGGCCGTACGCCCCGCGGAACCCGGCCGGTCCGAACGCCCCGCACCCGCCCGGCGATCCCTACGGCAACCCCTACGGCGGTGAGCCGCCCCGGCCGCAGAAGCGGGGCTTCCTGGCGGGTTGCGCGGTCGCGATCGGTCTGTGCTGCACCTGCAAGGTCTGCTGCGCCGACGAGTTCGAGGGCCCCTGGTCGAAGAAGAAGCGCGAGGGCCTGTGCAACGACTGCGGGGACTGCGGCGACTGTGACTGCGGTTGCTGCGACTGCTGTGACGGGTGTTCCTGCTGTGAGTGCTGCGCCTGCGACTGCTCCTGCTGACGCTCCGTCACATGCCGCACCCGGACGCCCGTCGTGGCGGGGGTGAGAGCCCGACGCGCGGCGGCTCGTGGTCGGCAAGCGGTTGTCCGGGGTGCGTCGTGGGGGTGTGCGGCGCGCTGCGCGAGGGTCATACGGAGGGTCGAATTCCGGACATCGGGGCCCCGTGACGGCCCGAACGGCGGCCTGGCACCCCCACCGTGACCGGTCCCGGCGAGGCCTCCGCCCGCGCCCGGCGGACCGTTGCGCGGGTCCCCGCGCAGGTCAGCCTCGGCCCCGGCCCGGCGCGGGGCAAAGGCCCGCCCGCGACCGGCGGGCATGGCCCGGCGCCGGGGACGGCGGACGGACGCCGGGCGGCAGCGGTGCGCGCCGGTCCTCGGGAGCACCCGAGAGGTCCGGTGAGGTCCGGTGAGGTCCGGCGAGGTCCGGGAAGGTGTGACGTTCTCCCGGAAGCGCCGGGGACGACCCGGGCCCCGGACGCTGAGGCGGGGCCGGTGCCGCCGCCGTCCGCCACGCGCGCCGGCCGGCGCCTGGCGCCGGGGCCCGGCCGCGGACGACCGCCGCCGGAGGGCTCGGGGGAAGTCGCGGGACGGGTCGGCGGACGTCGCGTTCCCCGACGCCACCGGCGGACCGGCCGGTCGGCGCGGCCGCTTCCCCACGCCCCGCTTCCCCGCGCCCCGCGCCCCAGGTCTCGGGCCCCGCGCCCCGCGCCCCGCGCCCCGCGCCCCAGGTCTCGGGCCCCGCGCCCCGCGCCCCGCGCCCCAGGTCTCGGGCCCCGCGCCCCACGCGCCAGGTCTCGCGCCCCGCGCCCCGCGCCCCACGCGCCAGGTCTCACGCCCCGCGCCCCGCGCACCGGACGCGCGGGACGGCGCGGGACGGCGCGCCGGCGGCCCCGGCGCGGCCGTACTGCCTCCGTGCGCCATTGCCGGTACTTCGGTCCGTTCGCGGCCCCGGCCGGGAAGACATGGGACGTGGCGGTCGGGGAACAGCAGGGCAACCCGGTCTGAGCTGGGACAAGAGGGCTGCAAGAGGGATCGACTCACGCAGTTCGTTCACGGTTTGACGGCTGAAAGGCACCCTTGCGCCTACCGGCCGTTCGGCCGAATACTCCCCCTCAGCGCTTGTCAGGGTCACGGCGTGTCCGAAATCCGGACGAACGTCGGCCCTGGCTGCGCCTCACGGGCTCCGACCCCACACACGACGGGCCCCCGACTTCCCCTGGGAGGGAACGAAACGTGAGGATCAAGCGCACCACCCCCACCACCCCCGAGAGCGGCATCTCGAGACGGACCCGGCTGACCGCCGTGGCCACCGGACTCGTGGCCGCGGCCGCCGTCGCGATTCCCCACGCGAGCGCGGCGGACAACACCACCTTCAGCGCGGCCGAACTCCGCAGCGCCGGCGCCTCGGTGCTGAAGGCGGACGTCCCGGGCACCGCCTGGGCGGTCGACGGCAAGACCAACCGACTGGTGGTCACCGTCGACAGCACGGTCTCCGACGCCGAGATCGCGAGGATCAGACAGCAGGCGGGCGGCAACGCCGGAGCACTGACGATCAAGCACACCCCGGGGAAGTTCAACAAGCTCATCGCCGGCGGCGACGCCATCTACGGCGGCGGCTACCGCTGCTCGCTCGGCTTCAACGTCCGCAGCGGCAGCACGTACTACTTCCTCACCGCCGGGCACTGCGGCGAGGTCGCGTCGACCTGGTACTCCAACTCCGGGCAGACGAGCACCCTGGGCACCAACGTCAGCTACAGCTTCCCGACCAACGACTACGCGCTGGTCCGCTACACCAACTCCTCCGTCACCAAGTCCGGCACCGCGGGCAACACGGACATCACCAGTGCGGGGACGCCCAGCGTCGGCGCCACCGTCTACCGTGACGGGTCGACGACCGGCATCCACAGCGGCCGGGTCACCGCGCTGAACGCGACCGTGAACTACGGCGGCGGCGACGTCGTCTACGGCATGATCCAGACCAACGTCTGCGCCGAGGGCGGCGACTCCGGCGGCGCGCTGTACTCGACCAGCGGCGTCGCCTACGGCCTCACCTCCGGCGGCAGCGGAAACTGCAGCTCCGGCGGCACCACCTTCTTCCAGCCGGTGGTGGAGGCCCTGAACGCCTACGGAGTCAGCGTCTTCTGACCCGTCGTCCGGCAGCTCGTCCGTCCCGCGGTTCGTCCCGTCGGGCAGCTCGCCGCGTCCGTCGGTCCGGCGCGGCTTCCGGTCCGTTCCGTCCTCGGGCCCGTCCCTTCCGTCGGGCTCACCAGGGCCCCCGCACGCGATGCGTCGCGCGCGGGGGCCCCTCGCCGTCCGGAGCGGGTTCGTCCGGCGCTGACAAAAGCGCCGGCGGGTGCTGCGCACTTGTGAGCACCCCGGAGCCGCACGGACCGGCCGGCCCTACGGTCCGGCTATGAACACGAGCAGCAGCACGGGAAGAACCGCGAAAGCCCTGCGCAGCGCCGCGCTTGCGGTGCTGCTGACCGCGGGCGCCCTCACCGCCGCCCCCGGCGCCCGGGCCGAACCCGCGAGGACCGAGACGCCGGTGGCCTCCACGAGCGGCGTCACCGGCGTGACCGAGACGGCGGTCCGGCTGAAGGCGCCGCTGCCCGTCTCCTTCGGAGCCCGTCCGGCGGCGTGCGACTGGCTGTCGTACCTGCGCTACCGCTCCGCCGACGGTCCCGCCGCGCCGGCCGACGCGGACCGCGTCCTCGTCGCCCAGCCCGGCATCCTGGAGGGCGCCGGGGCCTTCGACAGCGTCGCCCGCAACACCGTGGCGCGCGCCGCCGAGCAGGGCCTGCACATCGAGTTCTGGGCCCTGGACCGGCGCTCCAACTGCCTGGAGGACCACACCGGCGTCGACTCCGGCGACCAGCACGCGGCCGTCGACTACTACTACCGGGGCAGGCAGGTCGGCGGGCGCGCCTTCGCCGGGTTCGTCGGCAACGAGCGGCTGGGCTGGATGGCGCGGCTCGGCGTCGAGCAGACCGTCCGCGACCAGTACACCCTGCTCACCGCCGAACTGCCCGACCAGCGCGTACGGGAGCGCAAGGTGCTGTGCGGCGGCCACTCGCTCGGCGGGGTCGTCACCGGGTACTTCGCCACGGCCGACTTCGACGGCGACCGCACCACCACCGCCGACGCCGGCTACCGGCAGTGCGCCGGCTACTTCGCCCTCGACACGACCGTCTCCACCTCGCTCGGCGACCTCAGCGGCAGCATCCCGGACGACACGAACCTGCCCGACGTCGGCCTCGGCTACGGCGTCGTCCAGGCCGGGCTCGACAGCGGACTGCTGCCGCGCTCGCTGTCCGCGCCGGTCCTGCTGAACCCCGGGACCATGACGCTGCTGGCCATCGCCGGTATCGGCGCGACGCGCGACCCGGACGGTGAGGCCGACCTGCCGTCCTATCTGCCCTCGGGCCTCAACATCGAGGCCACCAACCGCTTCCTGTTCTCCAGGGACGCCGCCGCCTTCGTCACCGGCACGCCCGCGGTGAAGGACTTCCGGCTGACCAACGCCGCCGTGCTCGGGGCGCTGATGGACGACAACTCCGTGCCGCTGGCGTTCCTTCAGAGCAGCGTCGGCTTCTTCGACGGCGGGCCGGTCGTCGACAAGAGCTTCCCCGTCGCCAACGGCGGCACCCCGCAGCCGGGGCTGTTCGGCACCGCGTACAAGGCCATCCCCGACCGGCCGCACGGACCGCTGTACACCTGGCGCGACTACGACCGGGTCGGCGACCCCGACGACCCGGGCCGCCGGTCCGCCGACGGGACGCCGTTCACCGACGCGGGCAAGGAGGTCACCGCGCTGGGGGAGCTGGCCCGCAGCCTCGCCGAGCAGCCGCTTGACTTCACCGAGCAGTATTTCCCGACCAAGCTCGTCACCGACCTCGAAATGGCCGGATCCCCGCAGGTGAAACGGCTCGTCGCCCACCCCGAGGGGCTCACCGCCAAGCCGGTCCTCACCGTGCTCGCGGGGGACGGACTGCTGGCCGGCCGCATCCCGGCCGACCTGCACCCGCTGGTCGCCGACGGCTACCAGCACCTCGACGTGCTGACCGCGGCGCCGGTGCAGAACAACGGCCGGCCCGAGCCGGTCTCCACCGCGCTCACCGCCTTCGCCCGCGACCCCCGCTAGCGGTACCCGCGCAGCGTGAGGGCCCGGGAGATCCTCCCGGGCCCTCGCGTCGTGCCGTCGTGCCGTCGTGCCGTCGTGCGGATCGAGGCTCAGGGCCTCGGCGGGCCGGGACTCAGACCCTGCCCGCCGCGAAGACGGCGGCCGCGTCGGCGTTCGCCGTGTAGCCGAGGTGCGCCAGGACGTCGCCGCCGCCGTTCTCGCAGATGGGGTCGCCGTGGGCGCAGAAGTCGACGGTGCGGGACTGGTAGACGCCGGTGACGCTCTTGCCGAGCGCCCGGATCGGGTTGCCGAACAGCAGCACCGCCGCCACCCGCGGTTCGAGCGCGGCGGGGATCGTGGCGACGATGGGGCTGCCGACCACCGCTCCGGCGCTGCTCACCCCGATGGAGTTGTCGACGACGTTCGCGCCCTGCGAGTAGCCGACGAGGACGAACCGCTGGTTCGGGCAGGCGGCCGCCTGGCTTCGGACATGGTTCACCACATCCGCGTTGCCCTGCGCCGCCGACGTGAGAGAAAGGTCCGCCGGATAGTTCACCTTGTAGCCGGAGAGGCTTTTACCCGTCAGTTTCCGTTGCAGGGCGGAATAGACCGGGTCGCCGACGATCAGTCCGAGCGTGCCCGGTTCGAAAGTGCCGCGAGCGGCCACGACGTCGATGTCCGAGCAGGCGGCGGCCGACGCGGCGGGCGCGGTGAGAACGGCCGAAGCGACCCCGCCGAGCAGGGAGAGCGCGGCCAGGAACGAGCGAATACGCATGGGGATCCTTTGCGGATGGGGCGCTGTCCAGCGCCTGGGGGAAAGGACACCCCGAACGTATTCGTTTTGCCTGCGGAGCCGTTATGGACGGGAATTCAGAAAGTCCCCGGCTTTTTGTTGCCGATATGAGTGGGAGGGAGTGGGGGGAATGCCGGGCGAGCGCCGGACGGCATCGCCGGGCGCCGGGGGGAGCGGACCTGACGAACGGGCGGCCAGCCGGCTAGGCGCCGCCGTCGCGCGGTCCCCGCAGTTCGCCGGCGCGCAGGGCCAGGATGAGGTCCAGGCGGGTGGCGGGCTCGTGCAGGGCGTCGCCGAAGAGCCTCTCCAGCTGGCGCAGGCGGTAGCGGACCGTCTGCGGGTGCACATGGAGCCGGGCGGCGACGTCGGGCACGTTGCTGCCGCTGAGCAGCCAGGCCAGCAGCGTCTCCGCCAGCCGCGGGCGCTGTCCCTCGGACACCGCGTCGAGCGGCGCGAGGGCCCGCGACTCCAGTCGGGCGAGCAGCGGTTCGTCGCCGTGCAGCAGCAGGGTCGACAGATGGTCGGCGCACCGCACCACGCCCTGCCGGGGCAGCACCCCGCGGCCCATCAGCCCCAGCGCGCGGGTCGCCCAGTGCAGCGACCGGGCGGCCTCGGCGAGCGGCACCGTGGGGCCGATCGCCGCCGGCCGGCCGCGCAGCGCGAGGGCGAACGCCCGCCCGCCGAACCGGCCGGAGCCGTCCGGGTCGGGCACCAGCATCCGGGGCGGCCGGGACTCCATGTCCACCAGCGCCCCGGCGGCCGCGAGCGGCCGCTCCTCCTCGCGCCGCTCCGGCGTGGCCGCCAGCGCGACGACCGCGGCGTACGGCGGCACCGACCACCGTGCGCCGTGCGCCAGGTCCTGCACCGCCTCCGGGGACACCGGTCCGTCGCCGAGCAGCAGGTCGAGCAGGCGTCTGCGCCGGCGTTCCAGCTCGTCGGTACTGTGCAGCCGGGCCTCCGCGTATCCGGCGGCGGCCGCCTCGGCCACCTCGTGGACGGTGCGGAACGCCAGCTCGCCCAGGGCCGCCACGACCGTGGAGTCCAGCCCGAGTTCCTCGGCGGTGCGGCCCATCTGCCGCCAGGCGACCAGCCCTCCGACGCGCAGCGCGGACTGAAGGGCGTCCAGGCTGCGCCCCTCCAGGGCCTCGCCCCGGCCGAGTTCGTAGTAGGTCGCCGCGATCGCGTCCCCCTGCCCGCGCGGATCGGCGATGTGGTCCACGAAGAGCGTGAGGGCCTGGACGACGCCGGCCCGCAGGCGCGCGCGGTAGGTCCCGTCGGCCAGTCGCGCGTACTCCGGGACCCGGCCGCGGACCTCCTCCTCCACCTCGTCGGCGACGGCCTCCAGCCCGTCGCGCAGCAGCCTGGCCAGTTCGGCCGGCACAGGGGAGGCGCCGCGGCCCTGCGGCACGCCGCGCGGGGTGGGGGAAGCCACGGCGGTCACTCCTTTCACCCGGAAGCGGCTCACCCGCGGGCCGTCGCCCGCGGGCCGAGGGGGCAGTCCCGTGTTGGACGGACGTCCCCTGCGCTCCGTTCCGTGCCCCGGCGCCGCCGGTGTCACTCCGGCACCCCCAGCCCACGGGCGAGCATCGGCCACGAGGCGGTGAACTCCCGCTTCCAGTACGTCCAGCTGTGTCCTCCTCCCGGGTAGTAGTGGGCGGTGACCGGGACGCCGAGCAGTGCGAGCGTGTCGGTGAAGGCGTGGGCGGAGGGCCACAGGGCGCTCTCCAGCGCCTCGGGCAGCCAGTCGCCGCTGCCGCCCGCCACCCCGCTGCCGCTGGACACGTACAGGCTCGTGCCGCGCAGCCCCGCGGCCCGGGCGCGCGGGTTGAAGTCGCGCCAGGTGAGCGGGTTCAGCAGCGGGTTGCCCCACAGGGTGCGGGGCAGCAGGTTCTCGCGGGCGACGATGGCGTCCACAATCGGCGGCACGCCCGGCGCGGTGGTGTCGAGGATGCCGCTGTAGGAGGCCGCCGCGGCGTACCGGCCGGGGTGGCGTGCCGCGTGCGCCATCGCGCCGTAGCCGCCGGTGGAGACCCCGGCGACGGCCCGCGCGCCGGAGGCCCGGTAGTCCCGGGCGAGCAGCGCCGGAACCTCCTCGACCTGGAAGGTCTCGTAGTCGGGACCGCTGCGCCAGTCGGTGGGGATGCCGGTGGGGCCCGCGTCCGGGATCGCCACGATCAGCTGCCGGCCCTCGGTGAAGGACTCGATGTCCGTCTCCCGCGTCCAGGAGGTGTAGTCGTCGTGGGCGCCGTGCAGCAGGTACAGGACGGGATAGGAGCGGTCGGGCCGGGCGTCGAAGTCCGACGGCAGGATCAGCCGCAGCGGCGCGCTGCGGCCGAGGGCCGGGGACGTCACGGACACGTCCAGGGTGCGCGGCCCGACCCGGGTCACGGCCCGGCTCGTGGCCGCCCGCGCGGGGGCGGTCCGGCCCGTCGAGGCGCGGGCGGCGGCGGTCCGGGCGCCGAGCAGGGCCGTGAGGCCGACGGCCGTCGCGGCTCTGGCGACGGCCCGCCGGGACACCGCGCCGGCGGGGTGCGGCGCGGGGGCGGCGGGCAGTGACGTGGCGGCGCCGGGGCGCGGCGTGGCGGCGGTGGGGCGGGACATGGCGGCTCCTCGTCGTCCGGTTCAGCGACTGTGCTCGGCGAGCGCGCGCCGCAGACCGGCGGCGAGCTCGTCGACGTGCGGGGGGTCGAGCAGCGACAGATGGTGGCCCCCGACGCTCACGACCGTCAGCCGCGGGCACACCTCGTCCCAGCCCAGGGCCTCGTCGTCGCGTTCGTAGGCGGGGTCGCGCACGGTGTGCGGGGCGGGCCCGGCGGCCCGGTACAGCACCACGGGTCCGTCGAACGTCCCCGGCCGGTGGGCCTCGCCGGTCCTGAGGTCCAGATAGGAGGCGCGCTGGTGCTCCAGGGCGGCGGCCGGCACGTCGGCGGTCTCGCGCAGCGCGCGCAGCACGGCGTCGATGCGCTCGCCGTCGTCGTCCGTCGCGACGAGTTCGTCGTAGGGCAGCTCCAGCCGCACCCCGTACGCGTCGAGGACGTGCCGGGCGAAGCCGGTGAGGTGGGAGCGGATCCGGTCCGCCGGGGTGACGCCGGGCAGGGGGAGCGGGCGTACCGAGTCGAGGAGCGCCACCAGGCCCACGTGCCGTCCGGCCGCGGTCAGCTGCCGTGCGGTCTCCTGGGCGACGAATCCGCCGAAGGACCAACCGCCCAGCAGGCACGGCCCGTCGGGGTGGACGGCGCTGATCGCCTCCGCGTACCGGCGTGCCTTCTCCGGCACCGTGCGGGCCTGTTCGACGCGTTCGAGCCCGTACACCGGCCGGTCGTCCCCGAGCCGGTCGACGAGCGCCCGGTAGACGCCGGTCGTGCCGCCGGCGGCGTGCGCCAGGAAGAGCGGGGCCCGCGCGCCGCCGGCGTGCAGGACGCGCAGCGGGGAGTCCGGCTCCCCGGCGGGCACGGCGCGCCGGACGAGGTCGGCCACCCCCTCGACCGTGCCGGCGCCGAGCAGGGCGCGCAGCGGGAGCGTGATGCCGAACTCGCCTTCGAGGGCGGTGCGGATGCGGACGGCCATCAGGGAGTCCAGGCCCAGGTCGGTCAGGGCGGCGGCGGGCGCGATCCGGGCCGCCGGGTGGCCGGTGACCGCGGCGACGTGATGGCGGACGCGACCGGTGAGGGAGGCGTCCTCGGGGGCGGCGGGCTCCGTGGAGACCTCCGCGGCCGGGACGGGGGCCGTCGCCGGGCGGCCGTCCGTCCACCAGTGCCGCCGACGCCGCCAGCGCGGTGCGGGCAGGTCGACGACGCGGCCCGGCGGCAGCGGCAGGCGTCCCCCGGCCGCGTACCAGGCCCCCACCCGGGTCAGGAACGCGGCGAAGTCGTCGGCGTCGCGGCGCAGCGTGCCCAGGACGAGGGCGCCGGGGGCGGCGCTGGTCAGGGCCCCGGTCAGCACGGGGTGCGGCGAGATCTCGACGAACGCGCCGTGGCCGTCGGCGACGGCGGCCGCGACGGCCCGGTCCAGGCGCACGGGCCGCCGCAGGTTCGCCGCCCAGTGCGCCGCGTCGAACGCCGCCTCGCCGCGGGGGTCGTCCAGGACGGTGGAGTAGACCGGCACACGCGGCCGCCCGCCCCGGACGTCGGCCAGCGCCCCGGTCAGCTCCGGCAGCAGCGGATCGACCTGCGGGGAGTGCCCGGCGCCGGCCACCCGCAGGGCGCGGGCGGCCCGCCCCCGCGCCCGCAGCGCCGCCACCAGCGCGGCGACCGCCGCTTGCGCGCCGGTGACGACCTGCCGGCCGGGCGCGGAGTACACGGCGACCCGCACGTCCGGGAACTCCGACTCCAGGGAGCCGAGTTCACCGTCATCGAGGTTGACGACGGCCATCGCCCCGCCGCGCAGCCCGCCGAGCAGCCGGGATCGCACGGCGACCACCCGGGCCGCGTCCGACACGTCCAGCGCGCCCGCGCACACCGCGGCGGCCACCTCGCCCAGCGAGTGCCCGATGACGGCGACGGGCTCGACGCCCTGGGCGCGCCACAGCTCCGCGAGCGCCAACTGCGTCCCGAACAGCGCAGGCTGGGCGATCTCCACCCGGTCCAGGCCGGCGCCGGACGCCAGCCGGTCGTACAGGGACCAGCCGCAGTGCGGGGCCAGCGCGACGTCGAGTTTCTCCACGGCCGCGGCGAAGACGGGCTCCTCGGCCAGCAGCCGGCGTCCCATGCCGGCCCACTGGCTGCCGTGGCCGGAGAAGACCCACACCGGCCCGCGCCCGGCCGGGGAGCGCTCGTCGGCGACGACCCGGGGGTGGGGCCGGTCCCGCGCCAGCGCCTCCAGCGCGTCCACGAGGTCCTCCCGGTCACGGGCGGCGACGGCGACCCGCGCCCGGCCGCGCCCGGTGCGCCCGGCGAGGGTGCGCGCCACGTCGGCCGGATGCGCCGCGCGCCCCTCGGGCGTGCGCAGCCACTCGGCCAGCCGGCCCGCGGTGTCCCGGACGCGGCCGGCGTCGGCGTCGCAGAGCAGGTGCAGGCGCGCGGCCGGTTCCCCGCCGGGCGGCGGCGGCAGGACGGCGGGCCGCGCCTCCTCCAGCACCGCGTGCGCGTTGGTGCCGCCGAACCCGAAGCCGGAGACCCCGGCGGTGGCCGTCCCGCCGTAGCGGGGCCACGGCTCCGGCTCGGTCACCACCCGCAGCCGCCCGTCGTCCAGCGCGCTGCCCCGCGCGCAGTGCAGGGACGGCGGCACGAGGTCGTGGTGCAGCGCGAGCACCGTCTTCACCAGCCCGGCGATGCCCGCGGCGGACTCCAGATGCCCGAGGTTGCCCTTGACGGATCCCAGCAGCAGCGGCTGGTCGGCGTCGCGGCCCGCCCCGAGCACCGCGCCGAGCGCGCCCGCCTCGATCGGATCGCCCAGCGGGGTGCCGGTGCCGTGCGCCTCGACGGCGTCGACGCGCCCCGGATCGAGTCCGGCCCGCGCGTAGGCGGTTGCCAGCAGGGCTCGCTGGGCCGCGGGGTTGGGCGCGAGAAGACCGCCCGAGCGGCCGTCGGAGTTGACGGCGGTGGCGCGGACGACGGCCAGGACGCGGTCGCCGTCGCGTTCGGCGTCGGACAGCCGCTTCAGCAGCACGGCCGCGCAGCCCTCGCCGCGGCCGATGCCGTCGGCCGCCGCGGAGAACGGCTTGCAGCGCCCGTCCGGGGCGAGGGCGCCGGCCCGCCGGAACGCGACCGTGACGGCGGGGGAGAGCAGCACGTTGACCCCGGCGGCGATCGCCGTGTCGACCTCGCCCGTGCGCAGGCTGACGCAGGCCTGGTGCACGGCGACCAGCGACGACGAGCAGGCGGTGTCGACGGCCACGCTCGGGCCCCGGGTGTCCAGGACGTACGCCACCCGTCCCGCGGTCACGCTCAGCGCGCCCCCGGCCGGCGCCCACGGGTCCACCGCGGCCGGGTCGGCGCCGGTCAGCGAGCCGTACTCGGGGGCGGAGACGCCCACGAAGACGCCGGTCGCGGTGCCGGCGAGGGAGGCGGCCGGGACGGACGCGTGGTCGAGGGTCTCGTGGACGACCTCCAGCAGGATCCGCTGCTGCGGATCCATCACCGCGGCCTCGCGTGGGGTGATGTGGAAGAAGTCCGCGTCGAACCCGGCGACGTCGTCGAGATAGCCGCCGTGCGACGGCGCGTCGGCGGGCGGGTAGGCCGTGAAGTCCCGCCAGCGGTCCTCCGGCACCCGCCGGATCGCGTCCACGCCCCCGGTCAGCAGCCGCCAGTAGTCGGCGGGCCCGTGCACGCCCCCCGGCAGCCGGCAGCCGACCCCGATGACGGCGACGGGCTCGTCCGCCGGTCCCGGGCCGGGCGCTCGGGCCGCGGGAACGTCCGGAGCGGCGGCCGCCGGGCCGCGGCACAGGTGCTCCACCAGGGCGTCGCCGGTGGGCGCCTCCCACAGCAGGGTCGCGGGCAGTTCCCGCCCGGTGGCCCGGGACAGCTCCCCGGCCAGGACGACCGCGTCCCGCGAGGACATGCCGAGGTCCGCCAGCGGCCGGTCCATCGGGACGTCCGCGGCGGCCGTGCCCTGCCAGGAGGCCGCCCGGCCGGCGATCAGCCGGCGCAACGCCGCTCCGTCGACGGCGCTCACCCGGCCGCCCCCGTCCCGGTCGCCGTCCCGGTCGTCACCGCCACCGTCTCCGTCCCTGGCGCGTACGCGCCCGCCAGGTACCGTTCACGGGCCAGCGTCCGCGACACCTTGCCGCTGGACGTCCGGGGGACGGCGCCCGGCGGCACGAGCACGACGTCGGCGAGCCGCAGCCCGTGCCGGGCGGACACGGCCGCCCGTACCGTGCGCACCAGGGCCGGAACGTCGATCCCGGCGGGGTCCGCGGTCCGCGCGTGCTCCGCCACCACGGCCGCCCGTTCGCCCTCAGGACCCGGCACGGCGAACGCGGCGAGCCGGTCGCGCCGCACTGCCGGGTGCGCGTCCTGGACGGTGGCCTCCACGTCCTGCGGATAGTGGTTGCGGCCGTCGACGACGATGAGGTCCTTCAGCCGGCCGGTGACGATCAACTGGCCGTCCAGGAACGTCCCGAGGTCACCGGTGCGCAACCAGCCCCCCGAGCGCCGCCCGCCCGCCGGGCCGGGGGTGGTGCCCGTGTGCGCCGGTGCGGGGCTCGGTCCGGACCCCTGCGGTGGGTCGGACGGCGGCCGGCCCGGGGGTCCGGGCGGGGGCTCGGTGAGTTCCGCGCCGAAGACGCGGCGGGTCGGTCCGTCCTGGTCGCGGTAGCCGCGGCCGACGTTGGGGCCGCGCACCCAGATCTCGCCGACCTCGCCCTCCGGCAGCGCGGTGCGCGACACCGGGTCGGCGATACGGACCTGCTGCCCGGCCGGGGCGCCGCAGCCGGCGAGCAGCACGGCCGTGGGATCGTCGGGCCGAGCGGGCAGGGCCTTCCCCGCGGTCAGCGCGTCGCGGTCGAGCGCGAACCGGCGCAGCGGCTCCCAGGGCCGGGCCGCGCTGACGAACACGGTGGCCTCCGCGAGCCCGTACGACGGGCAGTGGGTCCGCGCCACGAGTCCCCGGGCGGCGAAGGCGGCCTGGAAGGCGTCGGCCGTGCCGGGCCGCACCGGCTCGCTGCCGTTGATCAGTGCGGTGATCCGGTCCAGTCGCAGCTCCGCCTTCTGCCCCTCGGTGACGGCCGAGGCACAGTAGTCGTAGGCGAAGTTGGGCGCGGCGCTCACCGCGTGCGGATGCGCGGAGAGCAGCCGCAGCCAGCGCGCGGGCTCGTGCAGGAACGCGACCGGGTCCATGAGCACCGACAGCGCTCCCCGCGAGACCGGGGCGGCGACGCTCAGCACGAGCCCCATGTCGTGGTAGAGCGGCAGCCACCCCACGCAGGTCACCGGGGCGCCCTCGGCGACGTACGCGGTCAGCGCCTGACGGGCGTTGGCGACGACGTTGGCGTGCGTGATCTCCACGCCCGCCGGGGTCCGGGTCGAGCCGGAGGTGTACTGCAGATAGGCGACGTCGGTGTCGTCCGGCGTCTCCGGCAGCGGGGGGAGGTCCCCGGCGGCGGCGTCGGGCACCAGGTCGGCGGCGACGACCCGCACCGCACCGCCCGCGCAGAACTCCCGCACCTCGCCGAGGAGCTCGCTCGTCGTGACGACGACCGCCGGACACGCGTCGGCGAGCACGGCGCGGAGCCGGTCGCCGTGTCCGGGCAGCCCCGGCGGGTACAGCGGGACGGCGACCATGCGTGCGGCCAGCGCCGCGAGGAACGCGGTGACGTACCGCGTGCCCTGCGGGCACAGCAGCGCGACCCGCGCCCCGGGCCCGGCCTCCTCGGCGAGCCGTGCGGCCAGCGCCCGCACCCGCAGGTCCAGTCGGCGCCAGGTCAGGGTGCGGTGCACGCCCCGCGGGTGGGCGGCGGGGTGGTCGACGAAGGTGAACGCCCGGCGGTCGGGGGTGGTCGCGGCCCAGTGCCGCACGTACGCGGGCAGACTCCGGCAGGCGGGTGCGGGCGGGAGGCGGGGGGTGTCCGTCACGGATGGCTCCTCACACGGTCAGAGCGGGATGTTGCCGTGCCGGCGCTCCGGCATCGGGGCGCGCTTGCCGCGCAGCGCGCGCAGGGCGCGGCAGACGTGGGCGCGGGTGTCGCGCGGGGCGATGACGGCGTCGACGTATCCGCGTTCGGCGGCGGGATAGGGGGTGCCGTGGGTGCTCTCGTACGCGGCGACGAGACGGGCCCGCAGCGCGTCGGGGTCGTCGGCGGCGGCGATCTCCCGCCGGTGCAGGACGCCGACGGCGCCCTCGGCGCCCATGACCGCGATCCGGGCCGTGGGCCAGGCGAGGTTGATGTCGGCGCCCAGGTGCTTGGATCCCATCACCGCGTATCCGCCGCCGTACGCCTTGCGCACCACCACGGTGACCTTGGGGACGGTCGCCTCGGCGTAGGCGTAGAGCAGTTTGGCGCCGCGCCGGATGATCCCGCCCTGCTCCTGGCGGACCCCGGAGAGATAACCGGGGACGTCGGCGAAGGTCAGCAGCGGGATGCCGAACGCGTCGCAGAACCGCACGAAGCGCGCGGCCTTCTCGGAGGCGTCGATGTCGAGGACGCCGGCCGCGTGCAGCGGCTGGTTGGCGACGACGCCGACCGGGGCGCCCTCGACGAGGGCCAGGGCGCAGACGATGTTGGGCGCGAACAGCTCCTGGATCTCCAGCAGTTCGCCGTTGTCGACGACCGCCCGCAGGACGTCGCGCATGTCGTAGGCCTGCGCGAGCCGGTCGGGCACGATCTCGTCGAGCGGCCGGCCCGCGCCCGCGGCGGCCGGGGCGTAGTGAGGCGGCGGTTCCAGGTTGTTGGCGGGCAGGTACGACAGCAGGTCGCGCACGGTGTCGAGGGCGTCGGCCTCGTCGGCGGCGAGGAAGTGGGCGTTGCCGTTGACGGTGTTGCTGGTGCGGGCGCCGCCGAGTTCCTCGGCTTCGGTGCGCTCGCCGGTGACCGCCTCGATGACGTCGGGTCCGGTGACGAACATGTGCGAGGCGCCGTCCACCATGACGGTGAAGTCGGTGATGGCCGGCGAGTACGCCGCCCCGCCGGCGCACGGCCCGAGCACGACCGAGATCTGCGGGATGACCCCGGACGCCTTGACGTTGCGCCGCACCAGCTCGGCGTAGAGGGCGAGCGAGGCGACGCCCTCCTGGATGCGGGCGCCGCCGCCGTCGTTGAGCCCGACGACCGGACAGCCGGTCTTCAGGGCGAGGTCCATCAGGGCGACCGTCTTCTCGCCGAACGCCTCGCCCATGCTGCCGCCGAAGACGGTGGGGTCCTGGGCGAACACGCAGACCGGACGTCCGTCGACCGTGCCGTAACCGGTGACCACGCCGTCGCCGTACGGCCGCCGGGCGCCGTCCCCGGTGGGGCGGCCCCGGACGAACTGGCCGGTCTCGGTGAACGAGCCCACGTCCAGCAGCAGGTCGATCCGTTCGCGTGCGCCGTGCTCGCCGCGTCTGCGCGGTCCGCCCGGAGCCAGCGCCCGGGCCCGCCGGCTCTCCAGGCCGGTGAGACGTTCGGCGGTGCCGTCGGGCACGCGCGTCGCCGTCCTCGGCCCCCGGGATGTCGTCGCCTCTGGCGTCACAGCCACCTCCGAAAGTGGCTTCGAATATGGCAGCGGCCAGGGGAAGGGCCGAGGGGATCGCCGCTTCGTGTGCGCGAGATGAGTCTCCCGGGCTGCGCGTTCGTCCCCGGGTGACAACACCCGGAAGGGGTGGTGAAGGAGCAGGGGGCGTGCGGTGCCCACCCTGTGCGCTTGTCGAGGTCGACCTTGTGCGCTCCGCGCGGGGTTGGGAAGAGTGGGCCGCCGCCGACCACCCCTCCGGCCCGCCGCGGCCTGCGACACCGCTGCGGACCGGCCCCCACAGGAGGACGCGAGTTGAAGCACCGACGGATATCCGGACGACGGGCGGTGGTCGCGGGCGCGGCCGCCGCCGCGCTCGTCACCGCGGGAGTCACCCTCCAGACCGCGAGCGCCGGCGAGCCGGCGAAGAGCCCGCGGCCGGCCGTCCTGTCGGCCCTCGCGGCCGGGAGGCTGGCCTCGACCCTGGGCGCGGACCTGGGCGACGACGCGGCGGGCACGTACTACGACGCCGAGCGTCACGCTCTCGTGGTGAACGTCCTGGACGAGGACGCCGCGCACACCGTCGAGGCCGCCGGCGCCCGGGCCAGACTCGTCGGGAACACCCTCGCCGAACTGACCGGCGCCCACGCCAGGCTGAAGGCGGACGCGAGCGTCCCGGGCACCGCCTGGGTGACCGACCCGACCACCGACAAGGTCGTGGTCTTCGCCGACCGCACGGTGTCCGACGCGCAGTGGGCCAAGCTCTCCGAGATCGTCGACGGGCTCGGCCCGGTGGCCGAACTGCGGCGCTCCAAGGGCGAGTTCACCCCCTTCATCGCCGGCGGCGACGCCATCGGCGGAGGCGGCGGGCGCTGCTCGCTCGGCTTCAACGTCGTCAAGGGCGGCAAGCCGTACTTCCTGACCGCCGGGCACTGCACCGACGCGATCTCCACCTGGTCGGACGCCTCCGGCGCGACGATCGGCGCCAACGAGGCCTCCAGCTTCCCGGGCGACGACTACGGCCTGGTCAGGTACACCGCCGACGTGCCCCACCCGAGCGAGGTGAACCTCTACGACGGCTCGGCCCGGCCGATCACCGGCGCCGCCGAGGCCACCGTCGGCATGAAGGTCACCCGCAGCGGCTCCACCACCCGCGTGCACTCCGGCACGGTCACGGGCCTGGACGCGACGGTCAACTACGGCAACGGCGACATCGTCGACGGGCTGATCCGGACCGACGTGTGCGCCGAGCCCGGCGACAGCGGCGGCTCCCTCTTCTCGGGCGGCAGCGCCGTCGGCCTGACCTCGGGCGGCAGCGGCGACTGCGCCTCGGGCGGGGAGACGTTCTTCCAGCCGGTGACGGAGGCCCTCGCGGCCACGGGGACCCGGATCGGCTGACGGCCGGCACGGCCGCGTCTCACGTCGCGTTCCGCGCGCCGCGCGTGCGCAGGACCGAGGCGAGCAGGGTGACGGCGACGCCCCCGACCGCCCACGCGGACAGCACCAGCAGGGACGCGGTCATGTCGTTGCCCTTGAAGTAGGCGATCGAGCGCGCCGCCCAGGTTCCCGCGCCGGGCGGCAGCGCCGGGCCGATCGCCTTCCAGAACGGCGGGAGCAGCGGGGGCGGCAGGGCGCCGCCCGCGCTCGGGTTGCCCAGGATCACCACGAGCAGGATGACGAGCCCGATGCCGGCGAGCCCGAAGACGCCCTGGAAGGCGAGCGTGGCCGCGCCGACGGCGAAGACGATCAGCGTCCCGAGCCCCCAGTAGGCCGCGACCCCGCCCGGCAGGGCGCCCAGGACCGGGCCGATGATCAGGGCGCCGCCGAGTCCGCCGACGGCGGCGACGACGGCCATGGCGAGCAGCCGGATCACCGCGCGCCGTGGGGTGGAGCGGCCGGCGCCCGAGCTGACGACCATGATCGAGGCGCAGAGGTAGCCGCCCACGCACCAGCCGACGGCCAGGTAGAAGGCCGTCAGTCCGTTGGCGTCCTCCTTGGCGGCGGGGACCACGTCGACGGTCCGCAGGGTGCGTGCCCGGGACTTCTCCAGGGAGGTGGTGAGCGTCGCCAGGGTGGCGGCCAGCACCTTGCCGCCGCCGGTGGCCACCAGGAGGGTGTCGGCGCCGTTCGCCGGGCCGACGACCAGGGCGCCGTCGATCTTCCGGTCGAGGATCTGCGCGCGCGCCGTCGCCGCGTCGGCCACCGCCCGCGGGTCGAGGGGGCCGCCGGGCACCTTCTCCAGCCGGGCCACCGTCTGCCGGGCGACGGCCTGGGGCGCCACCACGCCGAACGGCACGTCCTTGGGGCGCGGGTCGTGCAGGGCCCCGACGTAGGAGGCGATGAAGAGCAGATGGAGGGCGACCACGCCGACGACCAGCAGCGTGGCCCGCGGGGTGACGGCGTCCTTCACCTCGTCGAGGAAGGAGCCGCGGGAGGGGCCGCGGGGGGCGTCGGCGCCGGTGCTCTGTGTCATGTCCCCACGGTCCGGGGAGGGGCATGTTTCCGCAGGTGGGGGGCGTCCGAACGGCTGTCGTACATACGTTCGGAATTTGGTCTATGGTGGGGGTGGGAGAGTAGTGAACTGATGTTCGATTCGATCGGGCTCATGCGATGCGGGAGGTGCGGATGCCGGGGTTCACGCATCTGCACACCGTCTCCGGGTTCTCCCTGCGGTACGGGGCCTCGCACCCGGAGCGGCTGGCCGAGCGCGCCTCGGAGCGGGGCATGGACGCCCTCGCCCTCACCGACCGCGACACCCTCGCGGGCACGGTCCGCTTCGCCAAGGCCTGCGCGAAGGCGGGCGTGCGCCCGCTGTTCGGGGTGGACCTGGCGGTGACGGCGCCCGAGCGCCCGCAGGGCGACGCGTCCGTGCGCCGGGACCGCCGCCGCACTCCCGTGCGCGGCGGCGCCTTCGTCGACGAGTCGACGCCCCGCGTCACCTTCCTCGCCCGCGACGGCGCGAAGGGCTGGGCCGACCTGTGCCGGCTGGTCACGGCCGCGCACGCGCGCGGGGACGGGGACGGCGCGGCCCCGCCCGCGCTGCCCTGGGCCGACAACCACGGCGACGGCCTGACCGTCCTGCTCGGCCCGGCCTCCGACGTCGGCCGCGCACTCGCCGCGGGCCGTCCGGACCGGGCCGCGCGGCTCCTCGCCCCCTGGCGCGAGGCGTACGGCGACGCCCTGCGCCTGGAGGCCGTCTGGCACGGGCGCACCGGCACCGGCCCCGGCTCCCTGCGGCTGGCCGCCCGCACCGTCGGCTTCGCCGCCGAACAGCGGATCCGGCCCGTCCTCAGCAACGCCGTCCGGTACGCCGACCCCGGCCAGGGCCCGGTCGCCGACATCCTGGACGCGGCCCGCCGGCTCGTCCCCGTCGACCCCGCCAAGGAACTGGACTCGGGCGAGGCCTGGCTCAAGGGCGCGGACGCCATGCTCGGGGCGGCGCAGCGGATCGTGGAGGCCGCGGGCTTCCGGCGGGACGTCGCCCACCGGCTGCTGGAGCAGACCCGGGCCGCGGCCGCCGAGTGCCTGGTCGACCCCGAGGACGACCTGGGCATGGGCGCCGTCCACTTCCCCGAGCCGCGTCTCGTGGGCGCGGACCGCCGCACCGCCCAGCGGACGCTGGCCTCACGGGCGGCGGCGGGGATGGTGCTGCGCGGCTACGACCGCTCCGCGACGGCGCGGGCGTACTGGGAGCGGATGCACGACGAACTCGACATCATCGCCCACCACGGATTCGCCTCCTATTTCCTGACGGTCGCTCAAGTCGTGGACGACGTACGGAAGATGGGCATCCGGGTCGCCGCGCGCGGTTCGGGCGCGGGCTCCCTCGTCAACCACCTCCTCGGCATCGCCCACGCCGACCCCCTGGAGCACGGGCTGCTGATGGAGCGCTTCCTGTCCCGGGAGCGGGTCGTGCTGCCCGACATCGACGTCGACGTCGAGTCCGCGCGCCGGCTGGAGGTCTACCGCGCGATCATCGGCCGCTTCGGGGCCGAGCGGGTGGCGACGGTCGCGATGCCGGAGACGTACCGCGTCCGGCACGCGATCCGGGACGTCGGCGCGGCCCTGTCCATGGACCCGGCCGAGATCGACCGCGTCGCCAAGTCCTTCCCGCACATCCGGGCCCGGGACGCCCGCGCGGCCCTCGCGGAACTGCCCGAACTCCGGGCGCTGGCAGGGGAGAAGGAGAGGTACGGGCGGCTGTGGGATCTGGTCGAGGCTCTCGACGCCCTCCCGCGCGGAGTCGCCATGCACCCGTGCGGGGTGCTCCTGTCCGACGCCTCCCTGCTCTCCCGCACGCCGGTCGTGCCCACCAGCGGCGAGGGGTTCCCGATGGCCCAGTTCGACAAGGACGACGTCGAGGACCTCGGGCTGCTCAAGCTGGACGTGCTGGGCGTGCGGATGCAGTCGGCGATGGCGCACGCGGTGGCGGAGGTGGAGCGGGCCACGGGCGAGCGCGTCGACCTGGACGCGGTCGAGGAGGGCGACCCGGCGACGTACCGGCTCATCCGGTCCACCGAGACGCTGGGGTGCTTCCAGATCGAGTCGCCGGGCCAGCGGGACCTGGTGGGCCGGTTGCAGCCGGCCGCCTTCCACGATCTCGTCGTCGACATCTCCCTCTTCCGGCCCGGCCCGGTCGCCGCCGACATGGTGCGGCCGTTCATCGAGGCCCGGCACGGGCGCGCGCCGGTCCGGTACCCGCATCCCGACCTGGCGGAGCCGCTGCGGGAGACCTACGGCGTCGTCGTCTTCCACGAGCAGGTCATCGACATCGTCGCGATCATGACCGGCTGCGGGCGGGGCGAGGCGGACCGGGTGCGGCGCGGGCTGTCCGACCCGGAGTCCCAGGGGCGGATCAAGGTGTGGTTCGCCCAGCACGCGGCGGCCCGGGGCTATGACGCAGAAACGATTCAGCGGACCTGGGAGATCGTCGAGGCCTTCGGCTCCTACGGCTTCTGCAAGGCGCACGCGGTCGCCTTCGCCGTCCCGACGTACCAGTCGGCGTGGCTGAAGGCGCACCACCCGGCGGCCTTCTACGCCGGACTGCTCACGCACGACCCCGGGATGTACCCCAAGCGGCTGCTGCTGGCGGACGCCCGGCGGCGCGGGGTGCCGATCCTGCCGCTGGACGTGAACCGGTCGGGCGTCGCCCACCGTATCGAACTGGTGTCTGAATCAAGCCCGGTGTCTGCATCGAGGGAGTCGACGGCACCGACGAAATCCCCGAACACGGCCGGTCCCGGCGATCCGGCTGGTTCCGCCGGACGCTGGGGGCTGCGGCTGGCCCTCTCCGACGTCCACGGCATCAGCGAGGCCGAGGCGGCGCGGATCGCGGACGGGCAGCCGTACGCCTCGCTGGTGGACTTCTGGGAGCGGGCGCGTCCGAGCCGGCCGCTGGCGGGGCGGCTCGCCCAGGTCGGCGCACTGGACGCCTTCGGCGGCAACCGGCGTGACCTGCAACTGCACCTGACCGAGCTGCACCGGGGCGGACGCGGGGCGGGCGGCGGGCAGCTCCCCCTGGCCGGCGGGCGCCGGACGGCCCCGGCTGGCCTGCCCGACCTGACCTCCGCCGAGCGGCTCAGCGCCGAGCTGGGCGTGCTGTCCATGGACGTCTCGCACCATCTGATGGACGACCACGGCGACTTCCTCGCCGAGCTGGGCGTGGTCTCGGCCCGGCGGCTGCGGGAGGCGCGGCACGGGGAGACCGTGCTGGTCGCGGGCGCCAAGGCGGCCACCCAGACCCCGCCGATCCGGTCCGGCAAACGGGTCGTCTTCAGCACCCTGGACGACGGCACCGGCCTGGTCGACCTGGCCTTCTTCGAGGACTCCCACGACGCCTGCGCCCACACCGTCTTCCACTCCTGGCTGCTGCTGGTGCGCGGGGTGGTGCAGCGGCGCGGGCCGCGCAGCCTCAGCGTGGTGGGCTCGGCCGCCTGGAACCTCGCCGATCTGCTGGAGGTGCGCCGGGACGAGGGGCTGGAAGGGGTCGCGGCCCGGCTGGCCGCCCCGGAGGGTCCCGGCGCGGGCGCCCCCGGCGACGGCGACGGCCCGGCGCGCGGCCGGCTCGCCGGTTCGGACGGACCGCCCGCGCCGGCGGGCTCGGCCGCCCAGGACGCGATGAAGCGGCGTCGGCTCCGCATGCCCACGGGGTACGAGATGCACCCCTGGGCCGATCTGCGCCCCGCGGGCGAAGGGCCCGCGGTGGGAAGGAAGTTGTGGCACCAGAGTCCGGGGAGTGCGGGATGACCATCCTCTGCGTACGTTTCCAGCTCCCTCCGGCGCGCGAGGCCGCCCTGCCGGCGCTGCTCGGGCTGCTGGAGGAGTTCACACCGGTCGTCGAGGCGCTGCCGCCGGACGGAGCGCTGGCGGATCTGCGGGGCGCCGAGCGGTACTTCGGGCGCAGTGCGGTGGAGCTGGCCTCGGTCGTCCGGGTGCGGGCGCTCGCGCTGCACGGCGTCGACTGCGTGATCGGCGCCGGCCCCGGCCCGCTGACGGCCCGCATGGCGCTGCGGGACGCCCGGCCCGGGGTGACCCGCGCGGTCCCCGCGGACGGGGTGCGCGCGTTCCTCGCCGAGCAGCCCGTCACCGCGTTGCCCGGGGTCGGCGCGGCGACCGCCCGCGTCCTGTGCGAGTACGGCCTGGACACCCTCGGCCGGGTCGCCGCCGCACCCCTGTCCACGCTCCAGCGCCTGGCCGGCGCGAGGGCGGGCCGGGAGCTGCACGAGAAGGCGAACGGCGTCGACCGGGGCCGGGTGGTGCCGAACTCCGTGTCGCGGTCGCTGGCCGCGGAACGCCCCTTCGACCGCGACGAGGTGGACCCGGACCGGCACCGCCGGGCCCTGCTCTCGGCCGCCGGGGAACTGGGCGTCCGGCTGCGCGCGACGGGGAAGGTGTGCCGCACCCTGACCCTCACCGTGCGCTACGCCGGAGCCCCCCGCTCCCGGCCGGGCTCGATCGGCGGGACCGCCGCCTCCACCACCCGCAGCCGCACCCTGAAGGAGCCGACCGCGCATTCGGCGGCCCTGACCGGGGCGGCGTACGGACTGTACGAGGCGCTCGGCCTCCAGCGTGCCCGGGTCCGTGCGGTCGTCCTGCGCGCCGAGGCGCTGGGCCCCGCCGAACAGGCCTCCCACCAGCTCACCTTCGACCCCGTCGACGAGAAGGTCCGCCGGATCGAGGAGGTCGCCGACCGGGTGCGGGCGAAGTTCGGCCCCGACGCGGTGAAGCCGGGGACGCTGGCGGCGTGAGGGGCGGCGGGGTCAGTTGGCCCACGGGGGAGCGATCCGGGTGCCGTCGGCGAGTTCCGCCTCCAGTCCGATGGACGTGGTGACCCAGGACAGCGCGGTGTGGTCGGTCGGGTTCTCGACGGCCAGGGTCGCCCCCGGGTTGACGATCACCGTGTCGCCGGCCCTGATCCGCTCGGCGCGGCCGTCGAGGGTGAGGATCAGCTCGCCGACGAGCAGATGGAAGATCTCCTCCCGGCTGACGGTGTGCGCGGGCGCCCTGGTCCCGGCGGGGATCTCGCCCCGCCAGGCGCACAGCTCCTTGCTGCCGGTGAGGGGGGTGGCGTACGAGACGAAGCGGGCGCCGTGGATCTCGTGGGTGACGGCTTCGGCGGAGCGGACGACGGGCACGGGTGCCTCCAGGAAGGAAATGGTCGAGCAGGAGATGGTCGAGCAGGAGATGGTCGAGCAGATGGTCAAGAAGCTTGACTAAGTTCCTCTATGGTCAAGCTGCTTGACCATGTTGTCAAGGGTGTTTCAATTGCGGCCGTGCATGATTCCGAAGCCCTCGCCCTGTCCGCCGTCCTGCTCGCCGCCGCCGGGGAGCTGACCCGGCGCATCGACGACGGCGTCACCGCCCGCGGCTTCGAGGCGCGGCCCTCCTACGGCTTCGCCTTCACGCGGCTCGCCCGGGGCGGCGCGACGGTCACCGAGCTGGGCGTCCATCTCGGCGTCACCAAGCAGGCGGCGAGCCAGCTCGTCGAGGAGCTCGTGCGCCAGGGGTACGTCGAGCGCCGGCCGCATCCCGGGGACGCGCGCGCCCGGCTGATCGTGCTCACCGAGCACGGCCGCGACTGCACCCGGGCGGCGGAGGAAGCGGCCGCCGAGGCGGTGCGGGCCTGGGGCGAGGTGCTCGGCGAGGAGCGACTGAGCGCTCTGTACGCCCATTTGGCGCGCATCGCCCCCGAGGGCCCCATTCGCCCCGTCTGGTGATCGCCTATCAGTAGCAGCGGGCCGCCGTGGTTATCACTGGAAGTTTTTACCGACGCGTAACTTCACACTTCACTTACTCGCCCGTAACTTGACGAGTGAACAGCATCCTCGTGATCCGGATCACAGGCGTAAGGCCATCGCACCTCCCTTGATCCGCAAGGAGATCAACCGATGCTGCCCTGGAAGCGTGTGTTCCGACCGTTCGCCGCCCTGCTGCTGGCCGCCGCGGCCCTCACCGTCCCCGCCGTCTCCGCCGCCCACGCCGACCCCGTCGGCGCCGGCGCCGAGGCCGCCGCCGTCAACGCCGCGGCGAGCGGCTGGAACGACTACCGCTGCAAGCCCTCCGCCGCCCACCCCCGCCCCGTCGTCCTCGTGCACGGCACGCTCGGGAACTCGGTCGACAACTGGCTGGCCCTCGCCCCCTATCTCACGGTCCGCGGCTACTGCGTCTTCTCCGTCGACTACGGCCAACTGCCCGGCGTCCCGCTCTTCCACGGCCTCGGCCCCATCGACGCGTCGGCCGGACAGCTCTCCGCCTTCGTCGACAAGGTGCTCGCCGCCACCGGCGCGGCCGAGGTCGACCTCGTCGGCCACTCCCAGGGCGGCATGATGCCGCGCTACTACCTGAAGTTCCTCGGCGGCGCCGCCAAGGTCGGCGCGCTCGTCGGCATCGCCCCCGACAACCACGGCGCCACCCTCAGCGGACTCACCAAGCTGCTCCCGTACTTCCCCGGCGCCGAGGACCTGATCACGGCCGCCACCCCCGGCCTCGCCGACCAGCTGCCCGGATCGGAGTTCCTCACCAGGCTCAACGCGGGCGGCGACACCGTCCCCGGCGTCCGCTACACGGTCATCGCCACCAGATACGACGAGGTGGCGACCCCCTGGCGCAGCCAGTACCTCAGCGGCTCCGGCGTGCGCAACGTCCTGTTGCAGGACCTGTGCCCGGTGGACCTCTCCGAGCACGTGGCGATCGGGCTGCTCGACCGGATCGCCTTCCACGAGGTGGCCAACGCCCTCGACCCGGCCCACGCCACCGCCACCACCTGTGCGTCCGTGCTGAGCTGACACCGGGCCCGCCGCGGGCCCCGCGCCGCCGGGGCCCGCTCTGCAGGATCGTTCCGCCGGGGCCTGTCCGGCCTGAGCCGCCGGTCAGGCCCCGGAGTCGTGCGGCCGCCTCAGCGGCCGTGGCCGCCGGCCGCCGCCCGTCTGCGCACCGACGCGAACAGCAGCCCGCGCGACCCGGCTGACCGGACCGATCGTCGAGCCGTGCGCGGCCGCCGGCCCGGCGGCCAGCGCGGTCAGGGCCAGCGGGGCCAGACCGGCGGCGGCGACGGCGGCGGCCTTGCGGCGTGCGGGCATGAGAGGTCTCCTGGGAACCGGGGCGTCGGGCGGGCGGACGGTTGCGGCGAGAACCGCGCCGCAACCAGGAAACCGTGAAAACCCCTGCTGGAGACGGTTCGAGGCGATCTTTAGGGTCGCCTTAAGGAAGAGCTGAGGCAGAGATCAGACAGGGGGCGTCCACCGCATGACGAACGAGGAGATCAGGCCCGGCACGGCGGCCGACGTCCCGGCCGTGAAGGCCGTCACGGACGCGGCGTACACGCCCTACATCGAGCGCATCGGGCTGGTGCCCCGGCCCATGGAGGCGGACCACGCGGCGGACGTCGCCGTGGGGAAGGTGTTCGTCACCGGCGCCCCGGCCGCGGACGGTGCGCCCGGCCGCGCGGTGGCCGGTCTCGTGGTCGTCGAGGCGTGCGCGGACCATCTGTTCCTCGACAGCATCGCCGTCCACCCCGAGGTCCGCGGCACAGGTGTCGGGGGGCGGCTGCTGCGCTTCGTCGACGCACACGCGCGTGCCCTGGGCCTGCCCGAGGTCAGGCTGTACACGCACGTGATGATGTGGGAGAACCAGAAGATCTATCCGCGCCACGGCTACGAACTCGTGGAGCGGCGGGCGGACGGGGCGTACGAACGCTTCCACTACCGCAAGCGGCTGGACTGAGAGCGTCCTCGGGCGGGCCGGCGCCGCCAGGGGCGCGCGCCCGGGCCGCCGGAACGTCAGCCGTCCGGCCACCAGGTGCGCGCGATGTCCTTGCGCACCTCCGGGCGTCCGGCGGGCCGTTCGTCGGCCTCCTCGCGGATCCTGCGGGTGTCCGTCTTCTTCAGGGGCTTCTGCACGGTCGTGCGGCGCATGGCTGCCTCCTTGAGGAGCTACCGAGTTCCGCGTTCTCACGGAGGTAGACCCTTTCGGGGAGAGTTCCTCATCGTCCCCCGGTCTGTCAGTGGCGGGTGTCACGATTCGACCGTCATTCGAGTGTCAGTGGCAGGTGTCACTGTGGGGCACATGAGTGAGAAGAGTGACGCGACGACTTCGCCCGGTGTCGACTGGGACGCGGCGGCTGCCGCCTTCGACGAGGAGCCCGACCACGGACTGCGCGACCCGGACGTGCGCGCCGCCTGGGCCGGCCGGCTGCGGGCCTGGCTGCCGGACCGCCGCTGCGACGTGCTCGACCTCGGCTGCGGCACCGGCAGTCTGTCGCTCCTCGCCTCCGAACAGGGACACCGGGTGACGGGAGTCGACCTGTCCCCGGCCATGATCGGCCTGGCCCGCGCCAAACTCGCCGGCCGCGACGCCGCGTTCCTGGTCGGTGACGCCGCTGCGCCGCCCGTCGGGGAGGAGCGCTTCGACGTCCTGCTCGTCCGGCACGTGCTGTGGACCCTGCCCGACCCCGCCCGGGTCCTGCGCCACTGGCGCGCCCTGCTGCGTCCGGGAGGGCGGCTCGTGCTGGTCGAGGGCCTGTGGGGGACCGTCGCACCGGTGGGCATACCGGCGGACCGGCTCACCGCGCTGCTCGCCCCGCTGAGCGACCACGTGCGCGTGGAGCCGCTGTCGCAGGACGTCCGCCTGTGGGGCGGCCCCGTGACCGACGAGCGGTACGCGGTGGTGGCCCTCGTCTCATGAACCAGTTCAAGCGTTGAGGTCCTGAGCGGCTTGACCTGACGGCCCCGACAGGCCGCTCAGGCCAGGAGCGACTCCAGGCCGCCTTCCACGCGGGCGAGCGCCTCCAGTTCGTCCAGGGCGGCCATCGCGGCGGCGGCCGCCGCGGGGTCCCGCCGCGTGAGCCCGCTCTCGGCGAACTCGTCCTCGTCCAGCCGCCGTACGTCGCTGCCGTCGGCGGAACGCCACAGGTCCAGGTCGAGATCCTCCACGACCAGCTCACCGCCGGACAGGACGGCCGGGCGGGTGACGTCGCAGTACCAGCCCTTCAGGCCGCCCGCCGCGTCGCGCACCTCCTTGACCGCGTACCAGCGCTCACGCCAGTAGTGCTCCGTGAACACGTCGCCCGCCTCGAAGCGGACGAAGCCGAAGTCCCGTACGCCCGCACCGGCCCAGGGCGCGCGCACCGTGATCCGCGAGCCGTCGTCGGACAGCACCTCGGCCGCGTAACGGATCTTCGTCCGCCCGGCCTTGACCAGGACGACGTCCACCTGACCCACCGGCTCAGCCGAGTTCGCGGACATACCGCACCTCCGACGCGCAGATCTCGTACCCGAACCACCGGTTGACCGCGAGCATCGCGTCGTTGCCCGCGTCGTTGCCCGTGTGCGCCTGCGTGTACCCCGCGGCGCGGGCCCGGTGCAGGGAGTGGTTCTTCACCAGCTTGGCCAGACCCCGGCCCCGGTGGGCACGGGCGGTCCCGGTCATCCCCGTGGAATACCTGCCCGCTGTGCCGGTGTGGGCCACGCTGAAGGCCACCGGGCGGCCGTCGGCCACGGCGACCGTGGTCAGCTCCCGGTTCAGATGCGGGTGCCTCCAGTACTCGTCGACCCAGGCCTCGTAGTCGCTCAGCTCGGTGGCGACGTCGCCCGGCTCGTCGGAGCCCGCCTCCGCGTCCAGTTCGAACAGCGGGCGCGGATCGTCCGCGAAGTCGGCGGCGGTGCGCAGCCGCACACCGGGCGGCGGATCCTGCAACGGCGGCAGCGCGGCCCCGGCCAGGTCCAGCCGGAGGAAGTGGGCGCCGCGCCCGGCCCGGTAGCCGCGCCGCTCGGCGAAGGCCCGGTCGCCCGGCGTGTCCAGCACCCAGGCGAACAGCTTCGTCGCCCCGTGCGCCGCGAGGTGCTCCTCGGCCGTCCTGACCAGCAGCGCGCCCGCCCCGCGCCCGGTGTGCGCCGGATCCACGTACACGTTGAGAGCGCCCTGGCCCGGCTCCGGGCTGTCATGGACGACGTTCACCTGGGCCGTGCCGACGATCTCGCCGTCCGCCACGGCCACCAGCTTGCGGGCGTGGGCGCCGGGGTGGGAGAGCGTGAGGCCGTGCAGCACGGAGGCCGGGCTGAAGAACACGTAGGGCAGAGCGCGGTGCCGGACCCGGACGAAGCCCTCGATGTCGGCGGTGGACTCGGGACGCAGGTCGCGCACGGTGACGGTCATGGGCCGCACGCTACGGTCGGCCGGCCCGGGGACGCCTCCCATTTTCCGCCGGTGCGGGACAATCGGCCCGTGACCTTGAAGATCCATATCGATGACGGCGCCGCACCCTACGAGCAGGTGCGCGCGCAGATCGCCGAGCAGGCCCGGTCGGGAGCGCTGCCGGTCGGCTACCGGCTGCCGACGGTGCGCGGCCTCGCCGAGTCGCTCGGCCTCGCCGCGAACACCGTCGCCAAGGCCTACCGGGCGCTGGAGACCGACGGGGTGATCGAGACGCGGGGCCGCAACGGCACGTTCGTCGCCGCCTCGGGCCCGGCCGCGCACCGGGAGGCCGCCGGCGCCGCGGACGCCTACGCCGAGCGCGCCCTGCGGCTGGGGCTCACCGAGGAAGAGGCCACGGCCGCCGTCCGCGAGGCCCTCCGGGCGGCCTACCGGGCATGACGGACGACGCTTGACCGCTGGCGCGGCGCGGGCCGCGCGGTGCCTGGCCGGTGGTGCGGGCCGTGCGGTGCCTGGCCGGTGGTGCGGGTCGTGCGGCGCTTGACCGGCGGCGGGCCGTGCGGTGCTTGACCGGTGGTGCGGGCCGTGCGGTGCCTGGCCGGTGGTGCGGGTCGCGCGGTGCATGACCCGTGGCGAGGGCCCGGCGGTGCTTGATCCGTGTGCGGGCCGCGCGCTGCCTGACCGGCGGTGCGGGCCGCGCGGTGCCTGACCGGCGGTGCGGGTCGTGCGGCGCTTGACCGGTGGTGCGGGTCGCGCGGTGCCTGACCGGTGGTGAGGGCCCCGCGGTGCGGGCCGGGTCGGGTGCGTCCTGGCGCGGGAGGGCACGTCGCGGGAGGGCACGTCGTGGGAGGGCCCGGCGCGTGACGTGCCCGCGGGGGAGGGGCCGGCGGGGCGGCGCGGCGGGTGTGGTCAGCCGCGGGCGGCGAGTGCGCGTGGTGTGCGCGTCACCCGCAGGCCCGCCCGCTCCGCCGTCCGGCCGAACAGCGCCGCGTCGCCGACGGCCGCGCCGCCCGGGTCGTTGTTGAAGTACGCGTAGACGTCGGCGTCGCGCGCCCAGGTCGTCGCGACGCGGTCGACCCAGGTCTCCAGCGCCCGGTGCCCGTAGCGCGGCCAGGGCCGGGCCCGGCCCTGGTGGAAGCGGACGTACCCCCAGTCGGCGGTGCGCCACAGCGGGGTGACGGGCCGCGACGCGACGTCGGCCCAGCACAGGGCCGCGCCCCGGGACCGCAGCACCTCCCGCACCTCCGCCGTCCACCAGGAGTCGTGCCGCGGCTCCACCGCGACGCGGACGCCCGCCGGGAAGCAGGCCAGGCAGGCGTCCAGCAGCCCCGGATCGCCGCGCAGCGTCGGCGGCAGCTGGAGCAGCACCGGCCCCAGGCGCGGCCCGAGCCCCGCCGCGTGGGCCATCAGCCGGTGCACGGGCTCCTCGGGGTCGCGCAGCCGTTTGATGTGGGTCAGAAAGCGGCTCGCCTTCACCGCGACGGTGAAGTCGGACGGGACGCGCTCGGCCCAGGACGCGAAGGTCTCCCGCGAGGGCAGCCGGTAGAACGCGTTGTTGATCTCGACGGTGGCGAAGTGGGCGGTGTACTCCTCCAGCCACCGCCGCACGGGCACGTCCGCCGGGTACAGCACGCCCTTCCAGTCCTTGTACTGCCAGCCCGACGTACCGACGTACAGCGTCATACCTCCATCAAAACACCCGGGCCGCGTGCGTGTGCCCCGGAGCGGTCAGAGGTACAGCCCCGCGTCCGCCCCGCCCCGCGGCTCCGGCAGCGAGGCGGGGGAGACCCCCCGGCGCAGCGCGTACAGCTCCGCCAGGGTGGCGCCCTCGCGGCCGACCCCCTCCTCCGTGCCGAGCCAGTCCGCCGCCTCCGCGCGGGTCAGCGGGCCGACCTCGATACGGGCCATGCAGCGGCCGGGGCGCACGACGGCCGGGTGCAGCCGCTCCAGGTCCTCGTTGGTGGTGACCCCCACCAGGACGTTGCGGCCCTGCCCGAGCAGGCCGTCGGTGAGGTTCAGCAGCCGCGACAGGGCCTGGCCCGCCGTGTGCTTGGCCTCGCCGCGGATCAGTTCGTCGCAGTCCTCCAGGAGCAGCAGCCGCCAGCGGCCCTTGCCGGTGCCGTCCTCCTCGCCGATCGCGATGTCCATGAGGTAGCCCACGTCGGAGAAGAGCCGCTCCGGGTCCAGGACGCAGTCCACCTGGCACCAGTCCCGCCAGGAGCGGGCCAGGGTGCGCAGCGCGGAGGTCTTGCCGGTGCCGGGCGGGCCGTGCAGCAGGAGCAGGCGGCCCGCGATGTCCTGCGGGGTCGTCGTCATCAGGCCGTCCATCGCCTCGGCGACGGGGGCCGTGTAGTTCGCGCGCACCTCGTCCCAGGTGCCCGCGCTGATCTGACGGGTCGTGCGGTGCGGTCCGCGCCGCGGGGAGACGTACCAGAACCCCATGGTCACGTTCTCCGGCTGCGGCTCGGGCTCGTCGGCCGCGCCCTCGGTGGCCTCGTCGAGCACCTTGGCGGCCAGTTCGGCGGTGGTCGCGGTGACCGTGACGTCCGCGCCGCGGTTCCAGCGGGACACCAGCAGCGTCCAGCCGTCCCCCTCGGCGAGGGTCGCGCTGCGGTCGTCGTCGCGGGCGACCCGCAGCACCCGGGCGTGCGCGGGCAGCAGGGTCGCGCCGGAGCGTACGCGGTCGATGTTCGCGGCGTGCGAGTACGGCTGCTCGCCGGTCGCGAAGCGGCCGAGGAACAGCGCGTCGACGACATCGGACGGCGAGTCGGAGTCGTCGACGGTGAGCCGGATCGGCAGAGCGTCCTGTGGCTGGGCAGACATGCGGCCATGATCGGGCACCGGGGGCCCGTGCGCACCCGGTTTCCGTGGTCCGCGCGGTGTGTCGGCAATGCCGGACGTGTCGCGTGCGGGCGCTCTTCACCCCTTCTCCCGACGGCGGGTCCTCTCCCGACGGCGGGTCAGGAACCCTTCCGCACCCGCCCTTCCGCACCCGCCCTTCCGCACCGGCCCTTCCGGGTCCGGACGGCCCCGGCCGGTGCCGAACGGCGTGCGGGGCCTAAAGGGTCTTGGCATGGACACTTCCCGTCAATGCGGGTGCTTGCTACGAAAGTTGTGGCAGAGAACCTGCTAAAGGAGGTTCCATGAGACGTTCCCGACTTGTCGTATTCGTCAGCTCAGTCCTCCTCGCCCTCGGCGCCACCCTCACCGGGGCGGGCGCCGCGCAGGGATCCCAACTCGCCGCCACCGGCGGCTATGTGGCCCTCGGCGACTCCTACTCGTCCGGCGTCGGCGCGGGGAGCTACCTCAGCTCCAGCGGCGCCTGCAAGCGCAGCACCAAGGCGTATCCGTACCTCTGGAACGCCGCCCACGGCCCCGCCTCCTTCACCTTCGCGGCTTGTTCGGGAGCCCGTACGGGTGATGTTCTGGCGAGTCAGCTCGGCGGCCTGAACTCCTCCACCGGCCTCGTCTCGATCACCATCGGCGGCAACGACGCAGGCTTCGCCGACGTCATGACGACCTGTGTCACCAGCTCCGACAGCGGCTGCCTGAGCCGCATCGCCACCGCCCGGGCCTACGTCGACTCGACGCTCCCCGGCAAACTCGACGGCGTCTACTCGGCGATCAGCTCCCGGGCTCCGCACGCGCGCGTCGTCGTCATCGGCTATCCCCGCTTCTACCGGGTCGGCGCCCTGTGCCTCGGCCTGTCCGACACCAAGCGCTCCGCCATCAACGGCGCGGCCGACTACCTCGACGCCGCCGTGGCCCGGCGGGCCGCCGCCCACGGCTTCGTCTTCGGCGACGTCCGCACCCCGTTCAGCGGCCATGAGATCTGCTCCGGCAGCTCCTGGCTGCACAGCCTCGACCTGCTGAACATCGGCGAGTCCTACCACCCGACCGCCTCCGGGCACTCGGGCGGCTACCTCCCGGTCCTCAACAGCGCGGCCTGACCGCCCGCCCCCGGCTCACTCGGACGGAGAGGAGGAGGGGGAGGCCCCGCCCGACGGGGTCTCCGTCTCGCAGGTCACCGAGAACGGCACGGGCTGCGACGTCGCCTTCACCGGATCACGCACCTCGACGGCGATGGAGTTGCGGTAGGTGCCGCTCCCGGCGTACGTCGACACGATCACCTTGTCCTGCTTCGACTTCGCGCCGCCCGAGGGGAAGTCGAGCGTCTTCCAGGTCTGCCCGGACAGCTCGCCGTCCTTCGTGACCCAGCGGTAGGACACCGTCGCGGGCAGCCGCCCCACCGTGATCGTCGCGGTGAACGCGGGTGCGTCGGAGTCCTGCGGCGGACACACGCCGGTGTAGTCCGTGTGCGAGCCGGCGACGACGACCGAGACCGTCTGCTCCGGCGCGGCGGACGAGGGGCTCCCGCTCGGGCTCGGGCTCTGGCTCGGCGACGCGGCGGCCGACTCGCTCGCCTGCCGCTGCGGCGCTGGCGAACTCACCGCCTCCGAGGCGCTGTTCGTGACGTCGCCGGAATCGCCCTCGCGGCCGTCGTTCCGGTGCAGCAGCCCGTACGTCAGTCCCGCGACCGCCAGCGCCAGCACCGCGACCCCCGCGACGAGGAGCACGCCGGCCCGCCGGCCCCGGTCAGGCTCCGCCGGAGAGGGCGACCGCCCCGGCGCGCCGTCCGGTCCCGTCGCCCACGGCTGCGGCGCGGTCGGGCCCGTGGCGCCCGCGGAACCGTGCCGGAAGGGTTCGGCGCGGGTCGCCGCCGTCGGCGGAAAGGGCGCGTACGCCCCGCCGGCCGTACCGGGATCGCCGGCCGCGGAGGGCGTGCCCCCGGCCGCGACCAGCCGCAGGTCCCGCTCGGCCCGGTCGGCGGGCAGGCGTTCGGCCGGGTCCTTGCGCAGCAGGCCCTCGATCACCGGCGCGAGCGGTCCCGCACGCCGCGGCGGCGGCAGCTCCTCGTCGACGACCGCCCGGAGCGTGCTCAGCGGAGTGTCGTACCGGAAGGGGGAGTTGCCCTCGACGGCCGCGTACAGCAGCACGCCGAGCGACCACAGGTCCGACTCGGGCCCCGGCGTACGGCCCAGCGCGCGCTCCGGCGCGAGGAACTCGGGGGAGCCGATGACCTCGCCGGTCATGGTCAGCGCGGAGGTGCCCTCGACGGTGGCGATGCCGAAGTCGGTGAGCACCACCCGGCCGTCGTTCGACATCAGCACGTTGGCCGGTTTGACGTCCCGGTGCAGCACGCCCGCCTCATGGGCGGCCCGCAGCGCGGCCAGCACCTCGGCGCCGATGTGCGCGGCCCGTGCCGGTTCGAGCGGCCCCTCGGCGTCGAGCAGTTCGGCCAGCGAGATGCCGTGCACGATCTCCATGACGATCCAGGGCCGCCCGTCCTGGACGGCCACGTCGTACACGGTGACGACGTTGCGGTTCGCGACCCGGGCGGCCGCCCAGGCCTCGCGCTCCAGCCGGGCGTACAGGCGCTCGACGTCGGCGGCGGCCAGACCGTGCGGCGCGCGCACCTCCTTGACCGCGACCTCACGGTGCAGCACCTCGTCCCGGGCCCGCCACACCGTGCCCATGCCGCCCTCGCCGAGCGGCGTCAGCAGACGGTAGCGGCCCGCGATCAGACGTTCACTGCCCGGTTCTTCGGACACCGCGCCCCCATTTCGCTCTTCGCATCCGGGCGAAAACCTCCGCAACCCCACCAACGTAGCTCAGCCCAGTACGGATGCGGCCCCCCTGAGCACCAGTCCGGCGCCGAGGACCACCACGAGGAACGCGGACCACAGGGGCAGGTTGCGCCGCACGGTCGTCACGGCCGGGTGGGCCGTCCAGCGCGGCTGCCGGTCCAGCAGGCGGGTCGCCCCCGCGCCGAGCCGGACGACGGCGAACCCGGCGGCGGTCAGGGTCAGCGCGAGGCCGACGCCGTACGCGACGACGAGCAGCAGCCCGAACCAGGCCTGCCCGAGCGCGGCCGCGCCGACCAGCACGACGACCGCCGACGGACTGGGCACCATGCCGCCGGCGAACCCGAGCAGGAGCGTGCCGCGCAGAGTGGGGGCGACGGCATGGGTGTGGGTGTGGCCGCCGTGCGTGTGGGTGTGGGTGTGTCCGTGGTCGTGCTCGGGCCCGTGTGCGTGACCGTCTTCGTGCCGGTGCTCGTGCTCGTGCTCGTGCGGACGGCCGTGGCCGGGACCGGGGTCGTGGCTGTGGCCGTGCCCGTGGCCGGACGCGTCCTCGGAACCGGGATGCGTATGGGTGTGCGCGGTGGTGGCCCCGACGAGGGCGAGTTGACGGTCCGCGGCTTTCGCGGGCTCGCGGTCGGGCGAGTGACCGCCCTGCGGGTGCGGGTGGGGATGCGGGTGAGGGTGGGTGTGTCCGTGTCCGTGCGCGGCGCCGCCCCGGCCGCGCCAGGCGCGGCGGGCCAGGGTCACGCCCGCGAAGAGCACCAGCGCGCCGCTCGCCAGTCCCAGCCAGGCGATCACCGAGGGCGCCGCGGCCGAACCGGCGGTGACGAGGAGGCCCAGGGCGACGACGCCGAGCGTGTGCGTGACGGTGACCGATGCGGCGAGCGGCAGCACGTCCTTCATCCGCGCCCGGCCGCCGCGGGCGGCCGCCGTCGCGGCCATGATGGTCTTGCCGTGCCCGGGGGCGACCGCGTGCAGCGCGCCGAGACCGACGGCGATCACCAGGGCCAGCGCGGCGAAGCCGAGCGTGAGGTGCTGCCGGGCGACCAGGTCGTCCAGGGCCCGTGTCCAGCGGTCGGCGCCGCGCGGCAGCACGGAGGCGGCCGGTGCGTCCCGGTCCTGTTCGACGAGCGCCGCGCCACCCGGCCGCACCCGCACGGACGCGGTCGACGTGTCCGCCGGGGAGGAGAGCAACTCCTTCGGATAACTGATCAGTTCGCCCGACAGCGACTTCTTCGGGACGTCGGACGCGGTGAGCGTCATCCGGTCGCCGCGCGCGGTGATCTCCCGCCAGCCGGGCCCGGAGGAGACGCCCGCGCTGTGGAAGTCGACGGATACGGCGTCCCCGGCGGCGACGTCGGGCAGCGGGGCGGTCAGCCGGCACTCCACGCGCAGCGTGTCGAGCCCCGCCTGGCCGGGCCGCACGGACGCCTTGCCCGCGCCCGCGGCGAGGGCCACGGCACGGCCGTCGACGGTGAGCCTGCTGCCGGCGGCGGCCGTCGCGCAGCGCTCCCGCGCCCAGGCGTCCATCCCGAGCCGCTCGATGTCCGGCTTCGCCTGGGTCGCCGGGATCTCGGCGAGGTCCTCGACATGGTCGACGCGCAGCTGCCCCGGGGCGGCGACGAGGCCGTCGTAGCGGTTGACGGTGAAGTTGCCGAGCGGGTGCGCGCTCGCGCCGGTGGAAGGGACCAGCACGAGCGCGCAGCCGGCCGTGAGCACGGCCGCGCAGGAGGCGAACAGACGACGGGTGCTCACTTGCCCGCCTCCAGCGTCTTGAGGGCCGCGCGGGCCTGGCGGGCGCCCAGCGGCGAGAACCCGGGGTTCAGCTTCAGCGCGGCGGACAGATGCGTCCGGGCGTCGGCCCGGTGGCCGGTCGCCTGCTCGATCACGCCGCGGTGGTAGAGGAAGGCCGCGTTGCGGTAGCCGGTGGCCGTGGCCTGACGGGCGTAGGGGAGGGCCTCGGCGTCCTTGCCGTTGACGTGCAGGGCCCAGGCGAGGGCGTCCGCCGTGTGCACGGTGTGCCGGCGGGACCAGTCGTCGCGGGCCGCGCGCAGGGCCGTCGCCCGGTCGCCGTGGTCGGCGGCGGCGAGCGCGGTGTCCAGGTCGGCGTTGACGCCGTTGGCACGGGCGATCGCGGTCCACGCGTCGACGAGCGCGTACTGCTCCCCGGCCTTCGCGCGGTCTCCGGCGCCGCCCCGGGCCTCGTACAGCTCGCCCAGCTCCACCAGCGGTGCGGGGAGCGGGTAGCGGGCGACGATCAGCTCCAGCCCCTTGACGGCCTCGGCCCGCTGTCCGCTCGCGGCCTGCGCGCGGGCGCGGCCCTCGAGTGCGGGAAGGTAGTTCTCGTCGGCGGCGAGGGCGCGGGCGTAGTGGGTGAGGGCGGTGGCGTAGTCGCCCTGGTTCCAGGCGAGTTGGCCCAGCTGGGCGGCGACGTAGGCGATGTCGCCGGGCGAGGTGGCCGCGGTGAGCGCCCGCTCCAGGACCCGGCGGGCGGTGGCGACGTCGCCGCGCAGTTCGTGGACGTAGGCGTAGCGGGTGAACACCGGTACGCCGGGCCGCCGCTGGTCCGCGACGCGGACGGCCGCCTCGGCTTCGTCGTAGCGGCCCAGCTCGACGAGGGCGTCGACACGGGAGCACAGCGCGCGCTCGTTGTAGGGGTTCTGCTCCAGGACCCGGTCGGCCAGCTTCAGGGCGTTCGCGAAGTCGTGCCGGGCGGCGGCGAGGGCGGCCCGGCCGGCCAGCGCCTCGTCGTTGCCGGGACGCAGGGAGAGGGAACGCTTCAGGGCCTGCTCGGCCTGCGGGTAACGGGAGGGGTCTCCGTTGGTGCGGGCCTGCTCGACGTAGGCCAGCCCCAGGGTGGCCCAGCCGCCGAAGTCCCTCGGCTGGACGCGCAGATGACCTTGCAGGGCGGTGATGCTCGCGTCGAGGTCGCCGCCGGCGAGGAGGCCGGGGGAGACCGCGGCGGCGGTCGCCACGGGCATGTCCCGTCCCTCGTGGGCCGCGCCGAACGCGATCGCCCCGGCGGTCAGCGCCACGGCCAGCATGGCGGCGCAGGCGGTGAGCTGGGCGGCCCGCCAGCGACGCCCGGCGGCCCCCGCCCGCCGCACGGCGACGACCCGCTCGTCGACCTCGACGCCGCAGGCCTCCGTACCGGCGGGGGCCTTCGCACCGGCGGGGGCCTCCACACCGGCGGGCGCTTCCGCATCTGCGTCAGCGTCCGCACCGGCGCGCGTGTCTGCGTCGACGCCCTGCGCGCCCGCGAGGGCCGCCGCACCGGCGGCGTCCGCACCGACGGGGGCGTCCGAGTGGGTGTCGGCCTCCGCCCCGGCAGGGGCGTCCGCGCCTGCGCCGGCGTCCGCGTCCGTGGCGACGACGGCCGTGTCCGCGTCGGCGCCGCATTCGTCCCCGGCGCCGGCGGAACCGACGGTTCCGGGGCCGGTGGCGGTGTCGGCGTCGACGGCGGTCTCCGCGGTCACGCCCGTCTGCGGGGCGGTCGCCGTTCCCGGTGCGGCCCCGGTCGCGTGCCGCGGGCCGGGGGCCTCCGCGGAGGCGGCGGTCGGCGCCGGCTGGTCCCGGTGCGAGACCGGTGCACCGGAGTCCGGTTCGCCGGTGACCGGTGCCGGTCGGGCGCAGACCGGTGGGGTGTGCTCCGGTTCGCCGTCGTTCGTCCGCGCGGACATGCCCTCTCCTAGGTCGCCTGGGGTGGTTCCGTCTGCTCACGTGGGGGCGGCGCGGCCCGCGCCGTGGGGGATGAGTACGCGGGCCGCGCCAGTCGGTGGGACAGGGCCGGGGAGCGCAGGATTCTCCCCGGCCCGTTCAGGGGGAGGGCCTAGTAGGCCCGCCGCCGGCCACGCCACCACATCAGGCCGCCGCCGATGAGGAGGATGCCCGCAGCGCCCGCGCCCGCGGAGGACGCGATCAGCGTGGTGTTGTCGGTCGAGCCGGTGAGGGCGTCGCCGAGCTGGCTGCGGACGTCGGCGCCGCTCTTGGCGCTCGCGCCGCGCGAGCCCTCGGTGGGCAGGGCGACGTAGGGGAAGGACGTCTCGAAGCCCTTGTCGTTCTTGTCGACCGCGTCGCCCAGGTCGTTCTTGGAGCCGACCAGTTCGCCCTCGACCACCTGGAGCGAGGCGTCGATCACGTCGTCGGTGAGGCGGCGGCCGTTCGGGAAGCCCGCGTTGTCACCGTCGAGGACGCCCAGCCGCTTCGGGTGCATGGACGGCTTGATCGAGGTGTTGAGGCGCAGCTCCTCCGAAGGCGTCACGTACGGGGGCTGGTTGAGGCCCTTGACGCCCTTCAGGAACACGTCGACGAGGTCGTTGCGCGGCTCGGCCGGCGCCTTGATCTTGTAGATCGCCTCGATGAGCTTGGGCAGCTCGGGGTTGGTGACGTTCTTCAGGAACTGGCCGTCGTCCTTGGGCTGGGACGCGTTGAACCGGTCCTTGTCCTTGATCGGGTTGACGACCTCGTTGACCAGCGGGTTGCCCAGCCGGGAGACCTGCGAGTAGTAGCCCTGGGCGTTCTGGCGCTGGGTCGTCGACCAGATGCCGACGATCGGCTGGTGCTTCGACTCGGCGATCATGTCGCTCGGGACCTGGAGCGCGATGGAGTTGACGTTGTAGCCCTTGAGCGTGTCGTTGCCGACCTCGGAGAGGTCGCCGCCGTAGAGCAGGTCGAAGACGCGCAGGTCCAGGAAGAACGGGTCGTCGGCCTGGCCGGCGAACGTCTTCGCGCCGTTGGGCAGCTTGTAGATCGCCTGGTCGCGCAGCTTCTTGTAGTTCGGCATCGACGCCTTGCCCACGTTCGACGGCGCCACCGGCACGTCGTCCGCGATCTTCGTCCTGTGCTCGACCTTCCCCTTCTTCAGCTTGAGCAGTTCGAGGTCGTACGACTGCGTCACGTTCAGGTCGGGGTCGTACAGACTGTCGACGGCGCCGGTGTTGTAGAGGAACGTCTTCTTGTTCTTCGTGTGCGTCTTGAACGTGTAACGGAAGGTCAGGTCCTCCTTCGCGTCGCCGTTGTTGTCGATGTGCAGGTCGTACTGGGCGTCCTCGGCGAACGGGAAGAAGTTCGGGCCGCCCGCGGGCTCCTCGAACGGGATCCAGTTCGCGACGATCGTCGTCGTGTCCGGGTGGTCCGGGCTGACGAACGCGTACACGTCGGTGTTGTCGTACTGCGGTGTGCCCGAGATGAGAGGAGCCTCCCGGTGGCTGGAGGCGTAGGCGGCCCCCGGGGCCAACGCGGCGGCGCCGGCGGCTGCGAGCCCCCCGGCGGCCAGCGCACCGCATATGAGGGTCGCGACGCTCCTGCGTCCGTTGCCGCTCCTGGAGAAAGCTGTCATGCCGTCCGTCCTCTGTGCCAAGTTGCCTGACGGACAGTGATACGGAGCGGAGGGCGGGTTCGGATTGGTCCGGAGCGAAAAACTTTTTCTTTCCTGATCACCCGCGTTTTCGCCGCTCGGATCCGTACACATCCACCGGAGGTGTGTTCGTTTGCGGATGCCTGGTGTGACGGGACGGCCCGGGTGCGGGGGCCGCAGGGAGGGGGACGGCATGGAGGCGGACGAGCTTCTGGTGCTCGTGGCGGGGGGCGACCAGCGGGCCTTCGAACGGCTCTACACCCTCGTCTGCGGACCGGTGTTCGGACTCGTGCGCCGGGTCGTCCGCGATCCCGCGCAGTCCGAGGAGGTCGCCCAGGAGGTGCTCCTGGAGGCCTGGCGCTCCGCGGGCCGCTTCGACCCGAACCGCGGCAGCGCCCTGTCCTGGATCCTCACCCTCGCCCACCGCCGCGCCGTCGACCGGGTGCGCAGCGCCCGCGCGGCCGTCGACCGGGAGCAGCGCGAGGCCTCCCGCTACCACGACCCCGCCTTCGACCAGGTGGCCGAGGAGGTCGAGGCGGGCCTGGAACGCCAGTTGGTCCGCCGCTGCCTGAACCGGCTGACGGAGCTTCAGCGTCAGTCCGTCACCCTCGCCTACTACGACGGCTACACGTACCGTGAGGTGGCCGACCGGCTGTCCCTGCCGCTGGGCACGGTGAAGACACGGATGCGTGACGGGCTCACGCGGCTGCGCGACTGCCTGGGAGGCGCCGCATGAGTCTGCTCGGCCTGTTCCGCCGCGAGGACCCGCACTCGCTGGCCGCCCCCTACGCGCTGGACGCCCTCGAGGCCGACGAGCGCCGCCGTTTCGAAAGACATCTCAAGGGCTGCGACCGCTGCTCCGCCGAGGTGCGGGAGCTGGCCGAGGACGCCGTGCGGCTGGCCTGGTCGACGGCCGCCCCGCCGCCGGCCGCGATGCGCGAGCGGGTCCTGGCCGCCGTCCAGCGCACCCCGCAGGAGGCGTCGCGCGCGCCGTTGCGCGAGCACGCGCCCCAACTGCCCCCGCACGTGTGGGGCGTGCAGCCGCCGCCCCGCCGCTCCGGCGGCAGCTCCCACGCGTCCGGGCGCGGCGGGAAGTCCCGCGCGCGCCGTCCGCTGTTCGTGCCGCTGGTGACGGCCACGGCCGCCGCGGCCCTCGTGGTGGCGTCCCTCTTCGCCGTCCAGGCCGGGCGGACCCAGGACCGGCTGGACGCCGAGCGCGCCCAGGCACGTGAGATCGCCCACGTTCTCGCGGCTCCGGACGCGCGGGCGGGCAACGGGAAGGACGCCGAGGGCCGGAGTATCGGAGTGATCGCTTCCGTTTCAGAGGGGCGGGCGATCGTCACCTTGAGCGGATACGACGCGTTGCCCGCCGGGCGGGCGCATCAGCTGTGGCTCATGCGCCCGAACGCGCAACCGCGCTCCCTCGGGCTCTTCGCGGGCGACACGCCCCTGGTCGCCACCGGTCTCGACCGGGCGGCCACGTCACTCGCTGTGACCGTCGAGCCGGCCGCCGGATCGCCACAGCCCACTACTCAGCCGGTTGTCCAACTCACCCTGAAATCGGTTGGATTCGGAGAGTGATCACGGAGGCGTCGTCAACCCCCTTACGGGGAAGGTGAATCAGGTGAGCTCGATACACGGGTGCCGCGACGGGGCGATAGGGTTACCCTGCCCGGGCCGGGTGGACTCGTACGGGTGGGGAGTGACATGGAACAGATAACGATGCACAGCAGGGCGCGGGTCCCTGCGATCACCTGCGGGAGCAGCGCGACCAGTTCGCGCCTGGACCGCCATCTCTCGGTGCTGGCGGGTCCCGCCGTTCCGCAGCGGGAGACGGCCGAGGCGACCTCGCTGATGCGGGAGCTGACCGCGCGTGAGCCCGTGCGCGACCACGGTTCCGGCAAGACGACGCGGGCGAGGGTCAGCCGCGTCTCGCTCTTCGCGCCCCTGCGCCGACTGCGCCGTTCGCTCTTCGGCGGTCACCGGCACTGACCCGCCGGCACGTCGTCATGTACTGAGTCCCGCGCTCAGGCGGCCACACCGTCCCGGCGCAGCGCTGCGATCTCCTCGTCCGTCATCCCCACGGCACGCAGCAGTGCTTCGGTGTGCTCCCCGAGCGCGGGCACGTCCCCCATCCGTGCCTCCGCCCCGCCCGGCAGCGTGATCGGGGGCAGCAGCGCCCGCAGCGGTCCGACCGGCGTCCCCACCTCCCGCCAGCGGTCGCGCGCCGCGAGCTGCGGATGCTCGGCCACTTCGTGCAGATCCCGCAGCCGCGCGCAGGCGATGCCCGCCGCCTCCAGCCGCGCCAGCGCCTCGTCGGCGTCCAGCGCGCCCAGCGCCCGCGCCACCAGGGCGTCGGTGCGCTCGCGGTTCCGCACCCGTGCCGCGTTCGTGGCGTACGCCGGATCCGTCCCCGACGCGGGCCGCCCGACGACCTGTTCGGCCAGCCGCCGCCACTCACGGTCGTTCTGCACCGACAGCAGCACCCGTCCGCCGTCGGCCGTGGCGTAGGCGTCGTAGGGCGCGATCACCGCGTGCGCGAGGCCGGTGCGGGCCGGGGCGGAGCCGCCGTGCATCGTGTGGTGCAGGGGATGGCCCATCCACTCCGCGAGCGCCTCCAGCATCGACACCTCCACCGGGCCGCCGCGTCCGGTCGTGCCGCGCCGCACCAGCGCCGCCAGCACGCCGGAGAAGGCGTACATGGCCGCCGCGACGTCCGCCGCCGGGATCCCCGCCTTCACCGGCTGCTCGGGCGTGCCGGTCACCGACACCAGCCCGGCCTCGCACTGCACGAGCATGTCGTAGGCCCGCTTGTCCGCGTAGGGGCCGGCCGGCCCGTAGCCGGAGATGTCGACGGCGACCAGCCGCGGGTGCGCCGCGCACAGGGTGGCCGCGTCCAGGCCGAGCCGGGCCGCGGCGCCCTGCGCGAGGTTCTGCACGAACACGTCGGCGCCCGAGATCAGCCGTCGTACGACGTCCAGGCCGCGCGGGTCCTTCAGGTCCAGCGCGACGGACTCCTTGCCCCGGTTGCACCACACGAAGTGCGAGGCGAGACCGCCGGCGGCGGTGTCGTAGCCGCGCGCGAAGTCGCCGCCGTCGATCCGCTCGACCTTGATCACCCGGGCGCCGAGGTCGGCGAGCTGCCGGGTCGCGAACGGCGCCGCGACGGCCTGCTCGACGGCGACCACCGTGAGACCTTCCAGGGGCAGGGGCAGGGGCAGGGGCTGCTGCTGCGGGGGAAGGGGAAGGGGCGGCGGCGAGGGCCGGAGGGGCTGGTCCATGGAAGGGATCATGACCCCTGACCGGCGGCCCTGTCAGCAGGCCCCGCCTCCGCACGCCGATCCGAACGGCAGGCCCTGGCCTTCGCCCCGCGCGTACCGCCGTACCGCGAGCGGGGCGAACACCGCGAGCAGCAGGGCGCACCAGGCCAGCGACCCGGCCACCGGATGCGCCACGGGCCAGGCGGAGTGCGGGGGGACGGGCGCGTTGCCGAACAGGTCCCGCAGGGCCGTGGTCACCGCGCTGAGCGGGTTCCACTCGGCGAGCGTGCGCAGCCGGCCCGGCAGGCCGTCGGTCGGGATGTAGGCGTTGGACATCAGGGGCAGCAGGAACGTCGCGCTGCCCAGCTGGCCGGCCGCCTCCTCGCTGCGCGAGAGCAGCCCGAGGTGGATCCCGATCCAGGTGCAGGCGAACCGGAAGATCAGCAGCAGGCCCAGTGCGCCGGCCGCGGCCGCGGCCGAGCCCTCCACCCGCCAGCCGACGGCCAGTGCCACCAGGAGGAAGGGCGCCGTCCCCGCCGCGGTGACGACGAGGTCGGCCGCGGCCTGTCCGAGCGGCACCGCCGCCCGGCTCACCGGCAGCGTGCGCAGCCGGTCGGTCACGCCGCGGTGGACGTCCTGGGCCGCCTGGAACATGCCGGTCATGATGCCGTTGGCGGCGGTGGCCACCAGCAGGCCGGGCACGAG
Organism: Streptomyces sp. NBC_00704; assembly: GCF_036226605.1. Taxonomy (NCBI): domain Bacteria; kingdom Bacillati; phylum Actinomycetota; class Actinomycetes; order Kitasatosporales; family Streptomycetaceae; genus Streptomyces; species Streptomyces sp. NBC_00704. The sequence continues at coordinate 1,633,214 of NZ_CP109000.1, read as the reverse complement.
GAAGGAGCGGTACTCCGCGCCGGGCATCGACAGGGCGCTGCCGAAGAAGTAGCCGAAGAACAGCAGCATGGTGATCGGCATGCTCTGGGTGAGGATCACCAGCGCCGGGTTGTTGCGGACCCGCAGCAGTTGCCGGCCCAGCATGGCCGTTCCGTCGTACGTCAGGGCGGCGGCGCTCATGCGGCGATCTCCTGTTCGGCCGTGAGGTGCAGGAACACCTCGTCGAGGGTCGGGGGGCGCAGCGTCGCGTCGAGCAGCGGCACGCCCGCCGCGTCGAGTTCGCGCACCAGGCGGGGCAGGGTGAGCGTGGTGTCGCGGGAGACCGCGCCGACGGCGGCGCGGGCCGGGTCCGGCGCGGGTTCGGCGCCCGTGATCCGGGCCAGCGCCGCGGCCGCCACCGGCAGGGCTGCCGGATCGGCGACGACGGCTTCGGCGTAGGAGCCGATCAATGCCTTGAGGTGGCGGGGCGAACCGGTGTGCGCGACGCGGCCGCGGTCCACGAGGGCTATGTCGTCGGCGAGGTGGTCGGCCTCCTCCAGGTACTGGGTGGTCAGCAGGACCGTCGTGCCGTCCCGCCCGAGTTCGCGCACGGCGTCGTGGACCTCGCCCCGGCCGGCCGGGTCCAGTCCGGTGGTCGGCTCGTCGAGGAAGAGGACCCGGGGCCGGCGGATCAGGGCGGCGGCGAGGTCCAGGCGGCGGCGCATGCCGCCCGAGTAGGTGGCGGCGGACCGGTCGGCGGCCTCCTCCAGCCCGAACCGGGCGAGCAGGTCGTCGGCGCGCGCCGCCGGGCCGCGCACCCGGTGCAGACGGGCGAAGAGCCGCAGGTTCTGCCGCCCGGTGAGGTCGCCGTCGACCGTGGCGTACTGCCCCACGACGCTGATGGCGCCGCGCACGGCCGCGGCCTCCCGGACCAGGTCGTGGCCGGCGATCCGGGCCGAGCCCGCGTCGGGGCGCAGCAGGGTGGTCAGCAGCCGGACCGCGGTGGTCTTGCCCGCGCCGTTGGGTCCCAGGACCGCGCAGACCGTGCCCCGTGGGACGGCGAGGTCGAGGCCGCGCAGGGCGCGCACCTCGCCGAACCGCTTCTCCAGACCTTCACTAAGTACATCGTACGTAGAAGTCATGCCGCGACCATAGCGCACTACGTACGGTGTACGTAACTACCATGGTCGACGAGGTGATGTTTCGATGGCGGGCCGAGCGGCCGTACCCGAAGTGATCTGGGCCCGTCCCGAGCGGACGGGCCGCGGACCCAGACCCGCGTACACGCGCGCCGACATCGCGGCGGCCGCCGTGCGCACGGCCGACGAGGGCGGCCTCGACGCCGTGTCCATGCGGCACGTCGCCGCCGCCCTGGGCTGCGGGACCATGTCCCTGTACAACTACGTCCCCCGCAAGGAGGACCTCTACGAACTGATGGTGGACGCCGTCAGCGGCGAGCACGAGCTGTGGGAGCCCGGCGGGGACTGGCGGGCGGACATGCGCCGGGTCGCCCACGACACCCGGGCCCTGATGCGCCGCCACCCCTGGCTGCCGAAACTCATGTCACCGGCCTACGGGTTCAGCCCCAACGCCCTGCGCTACCTGGAGCACTGCCTCGCCTGCCTGGACCCGCTGGACATGAAGTACGGCATGAAACTCCAGCTCGTCGCCATGCTCAACGCGGTCGTGACGACCTATGTGGCGAGCGAGCTGGCCACCGCCGAGCGGGTCCGCTCGCTGCCCTGGTCCGAGGAGCAGGAGAACGCGGTGCGGATCGCCTACCTGGGGAGCCAGGTGGCCGGCGGGGCGTTCCCGCGGATGGCGGCGGCGTTCATGGAGGACGCGGGGCCGATCGATCTGGAGGCGGTGTTCGCGACGGCCGTGGACCGGGTGCTGGACGGCTTCGTGCCCCGGGGGTGACCCTCACAGCAGCGCGAACTGGCCCTCCGGGCCCTCCTCGTGATGGTCCAGCACGGTCGCCGGGCGGCGCGCGGAGGCCGGGACGGGCAGCACGCCCGCCGCGCGCAGCTCCGCCGTGGTGAGGGCGTCGGGCACCGTCCACCGCGCCTGCCGGGCGCGGACCTCGGCCAGCAGCGTCAACACGGTGACCAGCTCCAGGAGTTCGGACGTCCAGGCCTGCTGCCAGACCGCCGGCCGGATCGCCGCGAGGCCGCCAGGACCCGCGTCCCGCGCGGCGCGCGCCGCGAACCACCGCTCCAGCACCCGCTCCCCGCCGGTCTCGAAGTCCCAGGCCTCCGGCGGAACGGGGGAGACGCGGCCCTCGTCGAGGTGGAGGGTCTCGGCGTCGCGGTCGTAGCGCAGGGTCAGCGGGCGGGACGGGAGCGGGGCGCGGACGTAGGGCCGCCGCCCGCCGGGGAGCCGCGGGCGCTCGCCGTCGCGGCGCAGCAGCCACAGCGCCCGCCGGCCCGACGCCACGCCCTCGGCCCAGACCCCGGGATCGCGGGTGAGCGGGACGGTCAGGTCGGGGCGGACGGCGGTCAGGGTCCAGGCCAGGAAGTCCACCGGGTCGCCGGAGAGGCCGAGCCGGCGCAGCAGGTCCGGCAGGCCCGGCGCGAGGTTGGGCTCCTCGCCGCCGGGCCGCCGGTACAGGGGCCGGATCCGGCCGGGCCGCACCAGCGGCAGCAGCGAGGTCGCCAGCAGGGGCGGCTCGGGCGTCTCCACCACGAAGACCTGCCGTTCGTCCGTGACCCGCCACAGCTCGGGGCGGGCCGCGTCGATGAGGCGCTGGTCGGGGATCAGCCACTGCTCGTCGAAGGGCGCGGCCAGCACCCGGACCGGCTCGGGGCACGGGCCCGAGGCGCGCGCCAGCTTGCGCGTCCCGCCGCGCGGGCCGGGCAGCTGTCCGACCGCCGAGTGCAGGGTGCGCGAGCGCGTCGGCTCGAAGAGGGCCTCGCGGTCCGCGCCGTCGGCCTTCAGCAGGGCGTCCCAGCGGGCCTTCAGGGACGCCGGGTCGGGCGCCGTCGGCCACCCCCGGCCGAGCCGCGGCGGTGCGACGGACCACGGCATGAGGTCCGCCAGCGGCGGAGCGTCGTCGTGCGTCACGCCGGGCATCGTACGACGGCTCGCGGACCGCGCGGCACGGCGCGTCACGTCGCGTCGAGCGTGACCGTGAACGAGAAGCGGTCGCCCCGGTAGTGGATGACGGCCGCGTCGAGCACCCGGCCCTCGGCGTCACGGGTGACCCCCGTGTAGTGCAGGATCGGGCTGAGCAGCGGGACCTGGAGCAGCCGGGCCGTCTCCGGGTCCGCCAGCCGCGCCTCCACGGTGTCGGTGATCCTGCCGATGTCCGCGCCGACGACGTCCCGCAGCACCTTCGTCATGGGCCAGCGGACCAGGTCCTCGGGATCGATGCGGGCCGCCAGTTCGGGGCGGACGTAGTTGCGGGCGTGGTTGGTGGGCTCGCCCGTCTCCTCGTCGCTCCTGAGGCGGTGGTAGGCCGCCACCTCGGCCAGGTCCGGGAAGTGTTCGGCGACCTCGGCGGGGACGGCCGTGCGGCCGTGCTCCAGCAGCTCGGTCGTCATGCCGGACTGCTGGGCCACGATCGCGTCGACCGAGCCCAGCAGCCGCACCGGGGCCCCGCGCCGGGCCGTCGGCTCGATGAACGTGCCCCGGCGCCGGTGCCGGGTGATCAGCCCCTCGTCCTCCAGCTCCTTCAGCGCCTGCCGCATGGTCAGCACGCTCACCCCGTAGTGCCCGGCCAGCTGCTCCTCGGTGGGCAGCCGGAGCGGGTCGCGGGGCGAGCGGCCCAGTATCGAGGCGCGCAGCGACTGCGACACCTGGTACCAGAGCGGCAGCTTGCGGGTGAGGACGATCGAGTCCGGCGCGAAGGAGGTCACGGGCTATCCGTACCGGTCGGCACCGTTCAGTGCAATGTGTCGTCGGTGGGCCGGAAGTGCCGTTCGAGGCCCTGCCAGACGTCGTCGTAGCGCTGTTGCAGATGGTCGGCCCGGGCGGCCTGCGGCGTGAGGACGACCGGCCAGCGCGTCTCGAACATGAACGCCAGCCCGTCGTCGACGCGCTGCGGCCGCAGCTCGGCGGCGCTGGCGCGGTCGAAGGTCTCCCGGTCCGGGCCGTGCGCCGACATCATGTTGTGCAGCGAACCGCCGCCCGGCACGAAGCCCCCCTTGCCGGCCGTCTTGGCGTCGTACGCGCCCTCGACCAGGCCCATGTACTCGCTCATCACGTTGCGGTGGAAGTACGGCGGCCGGAAGGTGTCCTCGCCGACCAGCCAGCGCGGCGCGAACACCACGAAGTCGACGCCGGCCAGGCCGGGGGTGTCCGAGGGGGAGGTCAGCACGGTGAAGATCGACGGGTCCGGGTGGTCGTAGGAGATCGTCCCGATGACGTTGAAGCGGCGCAGGTCGTACACGTACGGCGTCAGGTTGCCGTGCCAGGCCACGACGTCGAGCGGGGAGTGGCCGTAGGTCGCGCTCCACAGGTGGCCGCAGAACTTGTTGACCACCTCGACCGGGCCCTCGACGTCCTCGTAGGCGGCGACGGGCGCGCGGAAGTCGCGCGGGTTGGCGAGCCCGTTGGCGCCGATCGGCCCGAGGTCGGGGAGGCGGAAGAGCGCGCCGTAGTTCTCGCAGACGTAGCCGCGCGCGGAGGCGTCCAGCAGATCGACGCGGAAGCGGACCCCGCGCGGGATCAGCGCCACCTCGCCGGGCCCGGCGTGCAGCAGCCCGAACTCCGTGCGCAGCAGCAGCCCGCCCTCCTCGGGGACGATCAGCAGCTCGCCGTCCGCGCTGCTGAAGACGCGGTCCATGGAGGCGTTCGCGTGGTAGAGGTGCACGGCCATGCCGGTGCGCTGGGCCGCGTCGCCGTTGCCGCCGAGCGTCCACAGGCCGGCGAGGAAGTCCGTGCCGGCGGGCGGCTCGGGCAGCGGGTCCCAGCGCAGCCGGTTGGGGTCGGGCACGGTCTGCGCGAAGGGGCCGGTGCGGATCGCGCCGTCACCGCACCGGGTGAACGCCGGATGCGCGGCCGAAGGGCGGATCCGGTACAGCCACGAGCGGCGGTTGTGGGCGCGCGGCTCGGTGAACGCCGTGCCGCTGAGCTGCTCCGCGTACAGGCCGAGAGGCGCCCGCTGGGGGGAGTTGCGGCCCTCCGGCAGGGCGCCCGGCACCGCCTCGGAGGCGTGCTCGTTGCCGAACCCGGAGAGGTAGGGCAGCCCCTCGGCCGTCTTGCGTGCGTCCCCGCTGCTCATCATGGCTCCCTTGCCGACTGAATCCTGTGCATCACCGTAGGATTGCGTTTTCCCGGATGCAAGAGGGCCGGGGGTCCTCCTCTCGGAGGACGATCACGGCCCGCCCGGAACCAGACTTCAGGGGGATCCGCGTGCCGCACCGGTGCTCTAGTGTCCCGATCATGTCGTGGACGCGCACCCTTCCCGCCGCGCTCGCGGTCTGTGTCCTGCTGCTGACCGGATCCGTGGGCTGCGGCTCCGGCGGTACGCGGGACGCGGGGCGGACGGACTCGCCCGCGCCCGCGGGCAAGGTGCTGGACCACACCGACGACGACGGGCGCCACTACCGCGAGGTGGCGAGGAAGGGCGCCCCCGAGGTCGGCGTGGAGGTCCAGCCGGACGCCCGCGGCGGCTGGGACGTGCGCGTGAAGCTGGCGCGATTCGCGCTCTCCCCGTCGGGAACGGCGCAGAAAGCGGTCGCCGGACGCGGCGTGGCCCGGCTCTACGTCGACGGCCAGCAGGTCGCCGACCTGCGCAGACCCTCGTACCGCATCCCGGCCGGCTACCTCCCGCACGGCACCCACGAGGTCACCGTCCGCCTCTACGCCGACGACACGACGGTGTGGGCGGTGGAGGGCCGGCCGGTGGAGGCCACGGCGGACGTCACGGCGTCGGAGCGGTCGCCCGCCGCGTCCGAGCCCGCCTCGCCGTCCTCACCGCCGTCCTCCTGAGCGGATCGGGGTGAGCGCGTCGGGCTGAGTGCACCGAGCTGAGTGCACCGGGCGCTTTCGCGCGTACACAGGGGCGAGGTTCACCTCGACGCGGGGGAAAGGCATCATGAGGTCCGTGCCCCAAGCGACATCGCTCCGTCGTGCGCCCGTGCAGCGGCGCAGTGCCGAACGGCTGACCAGAATCCTCGACGCCTGCGCCGACCTCCTGGACGAGGTGGGCTACGACGACCTGAGCACCCGGGCCGTGGCCGAGCGCGCCGGGGTCCCCATCGGCTCCGTCTACCGCTTCTTCGGCAACAAGCGGCAGATGGCCGACGCGCTCGCCCAGCGCAACCTCGAACGCTACGCCGAGCGCGTCACCGAGCGGCTGAAGGGGGCCGGCCGGGGCGATTGGCGGGCCGCCATGGACGCCGTGCTCGACGAGTACCTCGCCATGAAGCGCACCGCGCCCGGCTTCTCCCTGGTCGACTTCGGCAACCAGATCCCGGTCGGCGCCCGGCACGCCGAACCCAACCACCGCGTGGCCGACCGCCTCACCGACCTGCTCTCGGAGCATCTCGTCCGCGCCCCCGACGACGACCTGCGCCGGGTCTTCCTGATCGCCGTGGAGACCGCCGACGCCCTCGTCCACCTGGCCTTCCGCGTCGACCCGGAGGGCGACCCGAAGGTGATCGAGGAGACCCGCGAACTGCTGCGCGCCTACCTGGCGCGGGTCCTGGACTGACGGCAGCGGCCGACCCCTCCCCACGGGCCATACCGGTCGGTATGCTCACCCGGGAGAAGGCGCCGCCGCCCCCCAGGAGGACCCGTGTCCCGCACCGCCCTGCGAATCTGCCCGTTGTGCGAGGCCACCTGCGGGCTCACGCTCACCATCGAGGGGACGCGGGTCACCGGCGCCCGCGGCGACCGGGAGGACGTCTTCAGCAAGGGCTTCATCTGCCCCAAGGGAGCCTCCTTCGGCGCCGTGGACGGCGACCCCGACCGGTTGCGGACCCCGCTGGTGCGCAAGGACGGGGAACTGCGCGAGGCCACCTGGCAGGAGGCCTTCGACGCCGTGGCCGCGGGCATCCGGCCGGTCGTCGAGCGGTACGGGGCGAACTCCGTGGGCGTCGTCCTCGGCAACCCCAACGTGCACACCATGGCCGGCGCGCTCTACCCGCCCGTGCTGATCGCCGGACTCGGCACCCGCAGCCTCTTCACCGCCTCCACCGTCGACCAGATGCCCAAGCACGTCTCCAGCGGACTGCTCTTCGGCGACGCCAACGCGATCCCCGTCCCGGACCTCGACCGCACCGACCACCTCCTGCTCATCGGCGCCAACCCCCTGGAGTCCAACGGCAGTCTGTGCACCGCCGCCGACTTCCCGGGCAAGCTCAAGGCGCTCAAGGCGCGCGGCGGCACGCTCACCGTCATCGACCCGCGCCGCACCCGCACCGCCGCCCTCGCCGACCGCCATATCCCCGTGCGGCCCGGCACGGACGCGCTGCTCCTCGCCGCCATGACCCACGTCCTCTTCGACGAGGCCCTCGTCGCCCTCGGCGCGCTGGCCCCGCACGTCGAAGGCCTCGACGAACTCGCGGCGGCCGTCGCCGAGTTCACCCCCAAGGCGGTCGCCGACGCCTGCGACGTGGAGGCCGCGCTGATCCGCACCCTGGCCCGCGAACTCGCCGCCGCCCCCACCGCCGCCGTCTACGGCCGCATCGGCAGCTGCACCGTGCCCCACGGCACCCTCGCCAGCTGGCTCGTCGACGTCCTCAACATCCTCACCGGCAACCTGGACCGGCCCGGCGGAGCGCTCTTCCCACAGGCCGCCACCGACCGCACCCCCCGCCCGGCCGGCCCCGGGCACGGCTTCCGGCTCGGACGCTGGCACTCCCGCGTCAGCGGGCACCCCGAGGCCAAGGGCGAACTGCCGCTCTCCGCGCTCGCCGAGGAGATCGACACCGCCACCGACGAGGGCGAGCCGATCCGGGCGCTCATCGCCGTGGCCGCGAACCCCGTCCTGTCCGCCCCCGACGGCGACCGGCTCGACAAGGCCCTCGACGCCCTCGACTTCATGGTCAGCGTCGACCCCTACCTCAACGAGACCTCGCGCCACGCCGACGTCGTGCTGCCCCCGCCGCCGCCCTCGCAGAGCCCGCACCACGACTTCGCCTTCAACACCCTCGCCGTGCGCAACCAGGTCCGCTACACCCGCCCGGCCGTCCCGTTGCAGCCCGGCCGGATGGCCGAGACCGAGATCCTTGCCCGGCTGACCCTCGCCGCCACCGGCATGCACGGCGCCGACCCCTCCGCCGTGGACGACCTCGTCGTCGGCCAGACCCTCGGCAAGGCGGTCGCCGACCCGCACTCGCCCGTGCACGGCCGCGACCCGCACGACCTCGCCGCACAGCTCACCGGCGACACCGGCCCCGAGCGCCGCCTGGACATGATGCTGCGCCTGGGCCCCTACGGCGACGGCTTCGGCGCCCGCCCGGACGGACTGGGCCTGGCCCGGCTGCTCGCCGCGCCGCACGGCATCGACCTCGGCCCGCTGCGCCCGCGCCTGCCCCAGCCGCTGAAGACGCGCAGCGGCCGCGTCGAACTGCTGCCCCGGCCCATCGCCGACGACCTTCCGCGCCTGCGGGAGGCCGTGCGCCGGCCCGCGGACGGACTCGTCCTCGTCGGCCGCCGGCACCTGCGCTCCAACAACAGCTGGATGCACAACGTCCCCGCCCTCACCGGCGGCACCAACCGCTGCACCCTGCACATCCACCCCGAGGACGCCGAACGGCTCGGGGTGCGCGACGGCGCGCCGGTGCGGATCAAGGGCGCCGGGGGAGAGGTGACCGCGCCGGCCGAGGTCACCGACGGCGTGCGCCGCGGGGTCGTCAGCCTGCCGCACGGCTGGGGGCACGACCGCCCCGGCACCCGCCTGAGCCACGCGGCGACCGTCCCCGGCGTCAACGTCAACCAGCTCCTCGACGGCAGCCTGCTGGACCCCCTGTCGGGCAACGCCGTCCTCAACGGGGTGCCGGTGGAAGTGGCCGCCGTCCCGGCCCCGTGAGGTGAGCAAAGCTGTGACCTGGACTTCTGCGCTTATTGCTCGCGGGTCAACGTCTTGTTAACGCGGTTTGAACGGACCTAACGTCGACCCACCGCCGACCCCCAGGTGGGATGTTCAAGGGCGAACGTTAGGTATCCACTCATGCTGACCATCCTCGGCTTCGCCATGATCGCGACCTTCCTGGTCCTGATCATGCTGAAGAAGATGTCGCCGATCGCGGCGCTCGTGCTGATCCCGGCGCTGTTCTGCGTCTTCGTCGGAAAGGGCGCCAAGCTCGGCGACTACGTCCTCGACGGCGTCACCTCCCTCGCCCCGACCGCGGCGATGCTCATGTTCGCGATCGTCTACTTCGGTGTGATGATCGACGTCGGCCTCTTCGACCCGGTCGTGCGGGGCATCCTCAAGTTCTGCAAGGCCGACCCGCTCCGCATCGTCATCGGCACGGCCCTGCTCGCCGCGATCGTCTCCCTCGACGGCGACGGCTCGACCACCTTCATGATCACCGTCTCGGCGATGTACCCGCTGTACAAGCGCCTGAAGATGAGCCTGGTCGTGATGACCGGCGTCGCGGCCATGGCCAACGGCGTGATGAACACCCTGCCCTGGGGCGGCCCGACCGCCCGCGCGGCCACCGCCCTCAAGCTCGACGCGAGCGACATCTTCGTGCCGATGATCCCGGCCCTGGCCGTGGGGCTGCTCTTCGTCTTCGTCCTCGCCTACGTCCTCGGCCGCCGCGAGCGCACCCGGCTCGGCGTGCTGACGCTGGACGAGGTGCTGGTGGGGGGCCACGTCCAGGAGAAGGAGACGGAAAAGGACCGGGAGCAGGCCGAGTTGGGCGAGACGGTCCTCGTGGGCGCCGGCGGCTCCGGCGCGGGCAGGACCTCCGCGCCCGCCACGCCGTCCGCGGGCTCCGGTGCGGCCGCCGTCGGCGACGGCGGGAGCGACGGCGGCGCCGACGACGACACGAGTGACGACGGTTTCCAGGGCCTCGACCCGCGACGGGCCACCCTGCGCCCCAAGCTGTACTGGTTCAACGCGCTGCTCACGGTCGTCCTGCTGACTTCCATGATCATGGAGTGGCTGCCCATCCCGGTGCTGTTCCTGCTCGGCGCCGCGCTCGCCCTGACCGTCAACTTCCCGCACATCCCCGACCAGAAGGCGCGGCTCGCCGCCCACGCCGACAACGTCCTCAACGTCTCCGGCATGGTCTTCGCCGCCGCCGTCTTCACCGGCGTCCTCCAGGGCACCGGCATGGTCGACCACATGGCCACGTGGATGGTGGACGTCATCCCCGCCGGCATGGGCCCGCACATGGCGCTCGTCACCGGCGTCCTGAGCCTCCCGCTCACGTACTTCATGTCGAACGACGGCTTCTACTTCGGCGTGCTGCCGGTCCTCGCCGAGGCCGGCGCGGCCCACGGCGTGACCCCGCTGGAGATGGCCCGCGCCTCCCTCGTCGGCCAGCCCCTGCACATGTCGAGCCCTCTCGTGCCGGCCGTCTACGTCCTCGTCGGCATGGCACGGGTCGAGTTCGGCGACCACACCCGGTTCGTCGTCAAGTGGGCCGCCTGCACCTGCCTCGCCATCCTCGGCGCGGGCGTCCTGTTCGGGATCATCTGAGCCTGGCGTGGAGGGACTTGTGAGGCCCGGTGGGAACCGCGGCTGGCTGCTCCGCCTCGTCATCGCCTTCGGCTTCGCGCAGGGGGCGGTGTCGATGGCCCGGCCCGCCGTGTCCTACCGGGCCCTCGCGCTGGGCGCGGACGAGCGGGCGATCGGCGTCATCGCGGGCGTCTACGCCCTGTTGCCGCTGTTCGCCGCCGTGCCGCTCGGCCGGCGCACCGACCACGGCCGCTGCGCACCCCTGCTGCCCGTCGGCGTGGCCTTGATCTGCGGCGGCTGCGTGCTGAGCGGCGTGGCGGGTTCGCTGTGGGCGATGGCGCTGTGGAGCGGGGTCATGGGGCTCGGCCACCTCTGCTTCGTCATCGGGTCCCAGTCGCTCGTGGCACGGCAGTCCGCACCGCACGAACAGGACCGCGACTTCGGCCACTTCACCATCGGCGCCTCCCTCGGCCAGCTGGCCGGCCCGGTCGCGGCCGGGGCGCTGATCGACGGCGCGGACATGGCGCGCAGCAGCGCCCTGGCCCTGCTCGTCGCGGGCGCGGGCTGCGCGACGGCGTTCACCTCGCTGTGGCGCGTCGAGCACCGCGGCGCCACGGCCGGCTCCCGCGGCGGGCCGGGCGGCCGCGTCCCCGTCGGCCGCATCCTGCACACGCGCGGTGTCCCGGCCGGCATCCTGATCAGCCTCTCCGTGCTGTCCGCGACCGACGTCCTCACCGCCTACCTGCCGGTGGTCGGCGAACACCGGGGCATCGCCCCGGCCGTCGTCGGCGTGCTGCTCAGCGTCCGTGCAGCGGCCTCCATCGCGTGCCGGCTCGTGCTCACCCCGCTGCTGCGGCTGCTCGGCCGCACGGCGCTGCTCGGCGTCACCTGTCTGCTGGCCGCGCTGCTGTGCGCCGCGATCGCGCTCCCCGCGCCGGTCTGGGCGCTGGGCGCGATCCTCGCGGCGCTCGGGTTCTGCCTCGGGGTCGGACAGCCGCTGTCGATGACGACGGTGGTCCGGGCGGCGCCGGACGGCGCCCGCTCCACCGCCCTCGCGCTTCGCCTCACCGGCAACCGGCTCGGTCAGGTCGCCGCGCCGGCCGCCGCCGGACTGGTGGCCGGTGCCGCGGGCGTGGCCGCGCCGTTCGTGATGCTCGGGGCGCTGCTGCTGCTGTCGTCGGGGGTGGCCGTGCGGTCCTCGGGAGGCGGACGCGGGGACGGGGGCGGGGACGGGGGCGTTACGCCGACCCAGCGCGGCCGTCGGCCGGGGGCGGGGGTGCGCGGCCGCGGGGCCGGGGCGGGGTTGCGCCGGTCGGGCGATGTCTGACGGCGCGTCGGGCGGCGCTCCCACTGCCGGGAGCGCCGATGTGAAAGAGAGTCAGGTGCAAGAACGATTTGTATGAAAATCGTCCTGACTCGGAGGAATGCGCATGTCCAGCTCGACGCTCCCGCCCGCCTTCGGCGCCCGCCTCGGCGCCACGGCTCTCACGGTGCTCGCCGCCGCGGGTTTCACCTGCCTCGCGGCACCGACCGCCGTGGCCGTAGGGGAGGCCGGCGACATCAGGATCCACCGCGAGCAGGTGCCTCCCGGCGTCTCCAAGGACGACCCGGTGGCCTGCCGGTTCTACCTCGACGCCGCCAACTTCGGTGAACTCCCGACCGTCGGCTACACCATCAAGGCCCGGCCGCCGGCCGCCGACACCGCCACCGTCACCGGCACCATCGCCCTGACCGACGGCGCCGGGCACACCGACACCCTGGGGCTCGCCGAAGGGTCCTACACGCTCGAGTGGACCCTCCCCCCCGCCACCCCCGGCACCCCTCCGGCCCCCTCGCCCAAGGTGAAGGTCTTCAAGATCAACTGCCCCGAGGGCCGGCGCGGCGGCAACCAGGGCCCGAACCGGCCGATCACCGACGACGGCCGTGAGGTCGCGGCCCCCAACGGCCAGAGCGGCGACGGCCAGGGAGGCGGACGCCAGAGCGGCGCCGGGCAGGCCGGCGCCGGGCAGGGCGGCGACGGCTGGAGCGGTGAGAAGGGCGGCGGCCCGGCGGGCGGCGTCCACGCCGGCGGCGGCGGTCTCGCCGACACCTCGCACTCCTTCACCCCGCTGGCGGGGGCCGCGGCGGTCGGCTTGGTGGCCGTCGGCGGCGTCGCCTACTTCCGACTGACCCGCCGGCGCAACCATGGTGCCGCGTAGGCGCGTACGCAGGCCCTGGTACCGGACGCGTGTCTTTCGCCTCACCAGGACGGCCGCCCTCACGGCCGTCCTGGTGACGGTCGCAGTCCGGTGCGGGGGACACGGCGTCCCGGCCGCTCCGCCCGCCCCGGCCCGGGCGGGCGGAGCGGCCTCCCACGCCGCGGCCGCCGCCCCGGTCCCCGGGGGCGACGGCGAACACGACCGGTCGCAGGGGGAGAAGGGGTCCGAGCGGCCCGAGCCCCCGCCGCGTCCGCTCGACCGGTCCCCGGCGACCACCCTGCGGGTGCCCTCCCTGGGCATCGACGCACCGATCGTCCCGCTCCGGCTCGGCCCCGACCGCCACCTCGGCACACCGCCGGTCGACGAACCCAAGCTCGTCGGCTGGTACGCGGGCGGCCCGACCCCGGGGGAGCGGGGCACGGCGGTCGCCGTCGGCCACCGCGACACCAAGACCGGCCCGGCGGTTTTCGCCGGCCTCGCCCGCGTGGCGCGCGGCGCCACGATCGAGGCGCGCCGCGCCGACGGCCGCACCGCCGTCTACACCGTGGACCGGGTGCGGGTCTTCGACAAGGCCACCTTCCCCGACAAGGAGGTGTACGGCCCGAGCAAGCGGCCCGAGCTGAGGGTCCTCACCTGCGGAGGCCTCTTCCGCCGCACCACGGGCTACACGAGCAACGTCGTCGTCTTCGCCCATCTGACGCGCACCCGCTGACCCGGCGCCGGGCCGCGCCCGTCCCCGCCCGGCCCGGCGTCCGGCGCGTGCGCCGCCCGGTGAACCAGCGCGTCCGGTCTCTCACCAGCCGGACACCGGCGTCCGATCCGGCCCCCTCTCTTCCCCCGGCCGGGCACGGTCCGTTAACTTCCGTGACGCAAAGCCCCGTCGACCCGCACGGGGCGGACCGGACCGCGGAGCACCAGCGCCCTAGTGAGTTTCCGGGGACACCTCTCATGACACGCGCCATCTCCCTGCACGACGTCAGCAAGGTCCACGACAACCGCGGCCCACGGGTGGTGGACCGGCTGTCGCTGGACGTCGCCCCCGGCGAGTTCCTCGTCCTGCTCGGCCCCTCCGGCTGCGGCAAGTCCACCGTGCTGCGGATGATCGCCGGCCTGGAGCACATCACCGAGGGCGAGCTGCGCCTCGACGGCGCCTACGCCAACGACCTGGCGCCGTCCGACCGGGACATCGCGATGGTCTTCCAGAACTTCGCGCTCTACCCGAACATGACCGGCCGCGACAACATCGGCTTCCCGCTGCGCATCGAGGCCCCCGGCGCCGACCCGGGCCCCCGCGTCGACGCCACCGCGCGGATGCTCGGCATCGAGGACCTCCTCGACCGCTTCCCCGGACAGCTCTCCGGAGGCGAACGCCAGCGCGTCGCCATGGGCCGGGCCATCGCCCGGCACCCCTCCGCCTTCCTGATGGACGAACCGCTGTCCAACCTCGACGCCAAGCTCCGCAACCGTCTGCGCGCCGAGATCTCCAAGCTCACCCGCGACCTCGGCGTCACCACGGTCTACGTCACCCACGACCAGGCCGAGGCCATGTCGCTCGGCGACCGGGTCGCGGTGCTGCGCGGCGGGGTCCTCCAGCAGGTGGGCTCCCCGCGCTCGGTCTACGCGCTGCCGCGCAACATCTTCGTCGCCGCCTTCATCGGCACCCCGCGCATCAACCTCCTGCGCGGCCTGGTCCGGGCCCCGCTCGACGGGGCGATGACGATCAGCCTCGGCAAACAGGCCCTGCGGCTGCCCGAACCGCTCTCCCCCGACCACAAGCTGCTGCGCGTGCAGCAGGGGCGCGAGGTGATCGTCGGCCTGCGCTCGGAGGCCGTCCGCATCGCCACGCCGGCCGAGGCCCGGCCCGAGGAGACCCACATCACGGGGCTGGTGGAGCACGTGGAGTTCCAGGGGCACGAGGTGCTCGTGCACTTCAACACGGGTTCGCGGTCCGCCCTGGTGCCGGACCTGGAGGCGCCCCGGCCGCTCCCGAGGCCGTCCCGGCGGCGCAAGCGCGAGGGCGGGGTGCTGGGCCGGCTGCGGGAACGCGCGGGCGGTCTGCGGGCCGGGCCGGTCGTCGTCCTGGACGAGTCCTCGGAGCAGGACGGCGCCGCGCCCGCGCCCGACGGGCACCGCCCCCTCGGCGACCTCGTCGTGCGCACCACCCCCGACTTCGACCTGCGCCACGGCATGCAGGTCCCGCTCCTCGTCGACACCGCCCACGTCTTCGTCTTCGACCAGCACGGCGACCGCGTCAGCCCGGCACCGGCCCGGCTGCCCGACCTCGACGAGTGAGCGGACGCCGTCCCGTATCCCCTGGTGCCGGAAAACTAACGACGCTAGTTTAGGTCGCGGACGACGACGCCCGCCGGAGGGAACGCGATGAAGGCACATGACGGCATCTACCTCGACGGCGCATGGCGCCCGGCCCGCGGCCAGGACGTGATCGACGTCGTCGACCCGGTGGACGAGCAGGTCATCGGCCGCGTCCCGGCGGCCGGGGCCGACGACGTCGACGCCGCGGTGCGCGCCGCCAGGGCCGCCCTGCCCCGCTGGGCCGCGACCCCGGCGGCCGACCGCGCGGCCCGCCTGGCCGCCCTGCGCGACGTCCTGACCGCCCGCAAGGACGAGATCGCCGAGACCGTCACCGCCGAACTCGGCTCCCCCCTGGCCTTCTCCCAGGCGGTCCACGCGGCCGTCCCGATCGCGGTGGCCGCCTCCTACGCCGAACTGGCCGCGACCCACGCCTTCGAGGAGAAGGTCGGCAACTCCACCGTCTACCACGAGCCGATCGGCGTGGTCGGCGCGATCACCCCCTGGAACTACCCGCTCCACCAGATCGTCGCCAAGGTCGCCCCGGCGCTCGCCGCGGGCTGCACGGTGGTCCTCAAGCCCGCCGAGGACACCCCGCTCACCGCCCAGCTGTTCGCCGAGGCGGTCCACGAGGCGGGCGTCCCGGCCGGCGTCTTCAACCTGGTCACCGGGCTGGGCCCGGTCGCCGGCCAGGCCCTGGCCGAACACCCCGAGGTCGACCTCGTCTCCTTCACCGGCTCCACGGCCGTGGGCCGCCGCATCGCGGCCACCGCGGGCGCGGCCGTCAAGAAGGCGGCCCTCGAACTCGGCGGCAAGTCCGCCAACGTCATCCTGCCGAGCGCCGACCTCGCCCGGGCCGTCAACGTGGGCGTCGCCAACGTGATGTCCAACTCGGGCCAGACGTGCAGCGCCTGGACCCGGATGCTCGTCCACCGCGATCGCTACGACGAGGCGGTCGCGCTCGCCGCCGCGGCGGCCGCCAAGTACGCCGACCGCATCGGCCCGGTCGTCAACGCCCGCCAGCGCGACCGCGTGCGCGGATACATCGACCAGGGGGTCGCCGAAGGGGCCCGGCTGGTGGCGGGCGGTCCCGAATCCCCGCGCGAGCAGGGCTACTTCGTGCGCCCCACCGTCTTCGCCGACGTCACCCCCGACATGACGATCGCCCAGGAGGAGATCTTCGGCCCCGTCCTGTGCCTGCTGCGCTACGAGGACGAGGAGGACGCCCTGCGGATCGCCAACGGCACGGTGTACGGACTCGCCGGCGCGGTCTGGGCCGGCGACGAGGCCGAGGCGGTGGCCTTCGCCCGCCGGATGGACACCGGCCAGGTCGACATCAACGGCGGCCGCTTCAACCCCCTTGCCCCCTTCGGCGGTTACAAGCAGTCCGGCGTCGGCCGCGAGCTCGGCGCGCACGGCCTCGCCGAGTACCTCCAGACCAAGTCCCTCCAGTTCTAAGGGAGTCATCGACCATGGCTGTCCGCGCCGCCGTACTCCCCGCCGTCGGGGCCCCGTTGGAGATCACCGGGATCGAGCTGCCCGAGCCGGGGCCCGGCCGGGTCCGCGTCCGGCTCGCCGCCGCCGGGGTGTGCCACTCCGACCTGTCCCTGTCCGACGGCACCATGCGGGTGCCGGTCCCCGCCGTCCTCGGCCACGAGGGCGCCGGCACCGTCGTCTCCGTCGGCGAGGGCGTCGGGCACCTCGCCCCCGGCGACCAGGTGGTCCTCAACTGGGCGCCCTCCTGCGGCGCCTGCCACGCCTGCTCCCTCGGAGAGGTCTGGCTGTGCGCCAACGCCCTCGCCGGGGCCGGCGAGGTCCACGCCCGCACCACGCGGGGCACGGAGCTGCACCCCGGCCTCAACGTCGCCGCCTTCGCCGAGGAGACCGTCGTCCCCGTCTCCTGCGCCCTGCCCCTGCCGGACGGCGTCCCCCTGACCGACGCGGCCCTCCTCGGCTGCGCCGTCCTCACCGGCTACGGCGCCGTCCACCACAGCGCCCGCGTCCGGCCCGGCGAGACGGTCGCCGTCTTCGGCGTCGGCGGCGTCGGCCTCGCCACCCTCCAGGCCGCCCGCATCGCCGGGGCCTCGACGATCGTCGCCGTCGACGTCTCCCCCGAGAAGGAGGCGCTGGCCCGTGCGGCGGGGGCCACCGAGTACGTCGTCGCCTCCGACCGCACGGCACGCGACATCCGCGGCCTCACCGGCGGACAGGGCGTCGACGTGGCCGTGGAGTGCGTGGGCCGCGCCGTCACCATCCGCACGGCCTGGGAGTCCACCCGGCGCGGCGGCCGCACCACGGTCGTCGGCATCGGCGGCAAGGACCAGCAGGTCACCTTCAACGCCCTGGAGCTGTTCCACTGGGGCCGCACCCTGTCGGGCTGCGTCTACGGGAACTGCGACCCGGCGAGGGACCTCCCGGTCCTGGCCGGCCACATCCGCTCCGGCCGCCTCGACCTGAGCGCCCTGGTCACCGAACGGATCGGCCTGGAGGACATCCCGGCGGCCTTCGACAACATGGTGGCGGGCAAGGGCGGACGGGCGCTGGTCGTCTTCTGACGGCGAGCCGGCCGGCCGAGGGCCGGTCGGGGGCGGGCGGCCCTGGGGAGGACGGCGGGAGGACGACGGGGGGACGACGGGAGGGAGACGGGGAGGACGCCGGGGACGAGGGCAGGGACGCGGCCTCGCGCAGCCCGGCCGGGCGCGCGGACTGGTCGATCCGGCCGGGCAGCGAGTCCTTCTCCGTCCCGGTCGCGGCCCCTCAGACCCCGGTCTCCGTACCCGCCGCCCCCGCGGCGGTCGTCCCCGCGCCCGCCGCCCCCGCGGCCGTCGTCCCCGCGCCCGCCGCCCCCGCGCCCGCCGCCCCCGCGGCCGCGGTCCCCGCGCCCGCCGCCCCCGCGGCCGTGCTCTCCGTGCCCGCCGCCCCCGCGGCCGTGCTCTCCGTGCCCGCCGCCCCCGCGGCCGTGCTCTCCGTGCCCGACGCCCTCGCGGCCGTCGTCCCCGCGCCCGCGGTCCCGGTGGGCGGGGTCCCGCCCGGCCCGGTCCCTCCGGTCAAGGTCCCCGCGGCTGCCCCCGTGCCCGCGGTCCCCGTGCCCGCGGTCCCCGCGCCCGCCGCCCCCGTGCCCGCGGTCCCCGCGCCCGCCGCCCCCGTGCCCGCGGTCCCCGCGCCCGCCGCGCCCGCGGCCGTGCTCTCCGTGCCCGACGCCCCCGCGGCCGTGCTCTCCGTGCCCGACGCCCCCGCGGCCGTCGTCCCCGCGCCCGCGGTCCCGGTGGGCGGGGTCCCGCCCGGCCCGGTCCCTCCGGTCAAGGTCCCCGCGGCGGCCCCCGCGGCCGTTCCCGGGCCGGTTCCCGCCGTCGCGGCCGGCGGCGTCGCTCGCGGTCCGGAGCGGGACACGGCCACGCCCGCCAGGCACAGCGCCCCGCCCGCCAGGGTGAGCAGGCCCGGCACCTCGCCCAGCGCGAGCCACGACATCCCCACGACCAGCGCGGGCACCGCGTAGGTGGTCGCCCCCATCCGGCCCGCCGTCGTCCGGGCCAGCGCGTACGCCCACGTGGTGAACGCCAGTGCGGTCGGGAAGACGCCCAGGTAGACCATGTTCAGCGTCGCGGAGAGCGGCGCGCCGGCCGCGTCGTGGACCAGGCTTCCCGCGAACGGCAGGCACACCACCGCCCCGATCGCGCACCCGAACGTCGTCACCTGAAGCGCGCTCGCCCGCGCCAGGGCCGGTTTCTGCGCGACGACCCCGCCCGCGTAGCCGACGGCGGCGAGCAGGCACAGCACTACGCCCAGCACCGACGATCCGCCCTCGCCGGACATCGACAGCCCCACCGCCACCGCGCCCGCGAAGGACACCGCCATGCCCGCCAGCAGCCGGGGCGGCAGCGGGTCGCCGAGCAGCCGTGCGCCGAGCAGCGCGATGAGGATCGGCCCGATGTTGACGACGAGGGCCGCCGTCCCGGCGTCCACCTGCTGCTCGCCCCAGTTGAGCACCACCATGTAGAAGCCGAACCACAGCACCCCGGACACGGCGATGCCGCGCCACGCCGACCGCGGCGGCCACCCCTCGCGCCGTATCGCGCAGACGGCCCCCAGCACCGCCGCGCCGGACAGCAGCCGTCCGAGCGCCAGCGCCCCGGGGGAGTACGCGTCCCCCGCGCTGCGGATCGACACGAAGGCGGACGCCCACAGCACGACGCTGACCGCCGCCGCCCCGGCGGCCGCCCCACGCGTACGACGTCCCGCACTCCGCGGACTGTTCATCATGGTCTCCAGCCTGGGAAGGAAAGGTCGGGAAGGAAAGGTCGGGAAGGAAAGGGCCGGCCGGGAGAGGGGCCGGGGTCTCGCGGTTTCCGGACGAGGAGCCGGCGGCCGCCGGCGAGGGTCCGGCGCGCGGCGTCGCCGGGGCGCCGGTCAGCGCAGGGCCGCCGCCTCGATGCCGAGCAGTTCGGCCAGCGCCCGTTCGCCGGCGGGCGTCACCTTCACCGCCCGCTCCGAGCCGATGCGCACGCACCAGCCGGCGTCGAGCGCGTGCCGGCACAGGGCCGCGCCCGCGGCGCCCGCGAGGTGGGGGCGGCGCTCGGTCCAGTCGAGGCAGGCGCGGGCGAGCGGCCGCCGGGCCGTCCGGTCGAGCGCGATGCCGTTGCCGGCGAACCAGCGCGCTCCGGCCTCGGTCAGCTCGAAGCCTGCGGCCCGGTCCCCCCGGCCGCGCTCCCGGCCGTCCGCCCCGGTCAGCAGCCCTCGCGCGGTGAGGCCGTCGGCGAGGGCGATGCCGAGCCGCCCGGCGAGGTGGTCGTAGCAGGTGCGGCCCCGGGCCATCGCCGAACCGGCCGTCGAGGCCCGCAGGCCGCGCGGACGGCGGGCGGTCTCCGGGGCGACCTGCGCGGCGAGGTCCTCCAGGAGCTGGGCGACCCGGGTGTCGTGGAGTCTGACGTACCGGTGCCGCCCCTGGCGCTCCTCGGCCAGCAGCCCGCCCGCAACCAGCTTGCCCAGGTGTTCGCTCAGCGTCGACGCGGCCACGCCCGCGTGCCGGGCCAGCTCCCCGGCGGTCCAGGCCCGCCCGTCGAGCAGCGCCAGCAGACAGGCGGCCCGCGTCTCGTCCGCGACCAGTCCGGCGAGCGAGGCCAGCCCCGGCGCCCGCACGTCCCGATGATCACCCGTGTGTGTGTCGCTCACGGGATCCAGCATGCGCGACGAACGGTTCGGCGTGCACCGAACCATGTGCGCCCGTCCCGCTAGGGCAGCTGCTCGAACTGCCCGGCGAGTCCGTCCAGCAGGGCGGTCAGGCCGGTCTCGAAGGCGCGCTCGTCGATCTTCTCCTGCCGGTCGGCGAGCAGGTGGGCCTGACCGAGGTGGGGATAGTCGGCGGGGTCGTAGGCGCTCACGTCGTCGACGAAGCCGCCCGCGAACGAGCCGAGCGCGGAGCCCATGACGAAGTACCGCATCAGCGCGCCGATGGAGGTGGCCTGCGCGGGGGGCCAGCCGGCGCGGACCATCGCGCCGTAGACCGCGTCGGCCAGCCGCAGGCCGGCGGGGCGCCGGCCGGGGCCCCGGGCGAGGACGGGGACGATGTTCGGATGGTCGCGCAGGGCGGCGCGGTAGGAGGCGGCCCAGTCGTGCAGCGCGGTGCGCCAGTCGCGGTCGTCCTCGAACATCGACAGGTCGACCTGGGCGCTCACCGAGTCGGCGACGGCCTCCAGGATCTCGTCCTTCGTGCGGAAGTGGTTGTAGAGCGAGGGCCCGCTCACGCCCAGTTCGGCGGCGAGCCGGCGCGTGGAGACGGCCGCGAGCCCCTCGGCGTCCACGAGCGCCCGTGCGGCCTGGACGATCCGGTCGGTGCTGAGAAGGGGCTTGCGCGGTCGGGCCATGGCGCACATAGTAGGGCTGCATCATGGAAACTAGCAGTGCTAATTTAAAGTCGGACGTCGGCGGTGGGGTGATCTCGTGGTGAATCTGGGGCTCAGCGAGGAGCAGGTGGCCGTCCAGCGGCTCGCCAGGGACTTCGTGGACCGAGAGATCGCCCCCCATGTCGTGGCCTGGGACCGGGCCGAGGAGGTCGACCGGTCGATCGTGGCGAAACTCGGCGAGGTCGGCTTCCTCGGTCTGACCGTCGACGAGGAGTACGGCGGCTCGGGCGGCGACCATCTCGCCTACTGCCTGGTCACGGAGGAGCTGGGCCGCGGTGACTCCTCCGTGCGCGGCATCGTCTCCGTCTCCCTGGGCCTGGTCGCCAAGTCCGTCGCGGCCTGGGGGAGCGAGGAGCAGAAGCGCCGCTGGCTGCCGGGGCTGACCTCCGGCGAGTACGTCGGCTGCTTCGGCCTGACCGAACCCGGCACCGGCTCCGACGCCGGCAACCTCGTCACCCGCGCGGTCCGCGACGGCGACGACTTCGTCATCAGCGGCGCCAAGACGTTCATCACGAACGGCACCTGGGCCGACGTCGTCCTGCTCTTCGCCCGCTCCACGGACGCGCCGGGCCACAAGGGCGTCTCCGCGTTCCTGGTGCCCACCGACACCCCCGGCCTGACCCGCCGCGCCATCCACGGCAAGCTCGGACTGCGCGGCCAGGCGACCGCCGAACTGGTCCTGGAGGACGTCCGGGTCCCCGCCTCCGCGATGCTGGCGCCCGAGGGCAAGGGGTTCTCGGTCGCGATGTCCGCGCTGGCCAAGGGGCGGATGTCGGTCGCGGCGGGCTGCGTCGGCATCGCGCAGGCCGCCCTGGACGCGGCGGTGCGGTACGCGGGCGAGCGCGAGCAGTTCGGCAGGACCATCGCCCACCACCAGCTGGTCCAGGAGCTGATCAGCGACATCGCGGTCGACGTGGACGCGGCCCGGCTGCTGACCTGGCGCGTCGCCGACCTGATCGACCGCGGCCTGCCCTTCGCCACCGAGTCCTCCAAGGCCAAGCTGTTCGCCTCGGAGGCCGCCGTGCGCGCCGCCAACAACGCCCTCCAGGTCTTCGGCGGCTACGGCTACATCGACGAGTACCCGGCGGGCAAACTCCTGCGCGACGCCCGCGTGATGACCCTCTACGAGGGCACGAGCCAGATCCAGAAGCTGCTCATCGGGCGGGCGCTGACGGGGGTCTCCGCGTTCTGAGTACCCCCTGAGTATCCGCACGGATGTGGCGGCGGCCGTCTCCGGCGAGTCTTCTCCCATGAGCGACACACCGGTCAAGCACCAGAGCACGGCGGCGTTCTACGGACAGGCCGTCGCCTCCTTCGGCATCGCCATCGCGGCCACCGCGATCGGCATCTACAACCTCCACACCGACGCCTGGGTGCGCGGCTTCCTGGCGATCGCCGTCCTCTATCTCGTCACCTCCGCCTTCACGCTGGCGAAGGTGATCCGCGACCGCCAGGAGGCCGGGCAGATCGTCAGCCGGGTGGACCAGGCCCGCCTGGAGAAGCTCCTGGCCGACCACGACCCCTTCGAGAAGATCTGAGCAGGCACGCTAAGCGACCGCTCAGCTTCGGCGGTATGGTGTAGCTCCTGTACCGAGAGGGGCGAACGAGCGATGAGTACCGCGGAGGAGACGGCCGGCGGCGAGATCGAGCCGTGGGACGAGGTCACCCCTGACGCGGCCCGGCGGCTGCTGGTCGCCGCCGTGGAGGCCTTCGCCGAGCGCGGCTACCACGCCACGACGACCCGGGACATCGCGGGCCGTGCCGGCATGAGCCCGGCGGCCCTCTACATCCACTACAAGACCAAGGAAGAGCTGCTCCACCGCATCAGCCGGATCGGCCACGACCGCGCCCTGGACATCCTGCGCACCGCGGCCGCCGGCGAGGGGGACGCCACCCGGCGCCTCGCCGACGCGGTCGGCTCCTTCGTCCGCTGGCACGCCGGGCGGCGCACCACGGCACGGGTCGTCCAGTACGAACTGGACGCGCTCGGCCCCGAGGCCCGCGCCGAGATCCTCGGCCTGCGCCGCCAGGTCGACGCCGAGGTGCGCGGCATCATCGAGGACGGCGTCGCCGCGGGCGAGTTCGACGTGCCGGACGTGCACGGCACGACCCTCGCCGTGCTGTCCCTGTGCATCGATGTGGCCCGCTGGTTCAACGTGGACGGCCCCCGTACCCCCGACGAGGTCGGCGCGCTGTACGCCGACCTCGTGCTGCGGATGGTGGGCGCGGCTAGGTAGCCGCGCCGGCCGCCGCCCCGGTCAGAGGTAGTACCGCGACACCGACTCGGCCACGCACACCGGCTTGTCCCCGCCCTCGCGCTCCACCGTGAAGGCGACGGCGACCTGCACGCCGCCCGCGACGTCCTCGACGCCGGTGATCCTCGCCGTCGCGCGCAGGCGCGAGCCGACCGGGACGGGCGCCGGGAAACGGACCTTGTTCGTCCCGTAGTTGACGCCCATCTTCACGTTCTCGACCGTGATCAGCTGCGGTCCGAAGAGCGGCAGCAGGGACAGGGTCAGATAGCCGTGCGCGATGGTCGTGCCGAAGGGGCCGGCGGCGGCCTTCTCCGGGTCGACGTGGATCCACTGGTGATCGCCGGTGGCCTCCGCGAACAGGTCGATCCGCTTCTGGTCGACCTCGACCCAGTCGGTGTACCCCAGCTGCTCGCCCACCGCCGCCTTCAGGTCGTCGGCGGACGTGAAGATCCTCGGCTCTGCCATGTCTGCGGCCCTCTCGCGTCACCCGTCGCCCATGTCACCGTGCCATGGGCCTAAGCGACTGCTTAGCATGGTCCGTCGCCGGGTCGATGTCAACGGACCCGGCGGCGGGCGGGGTGGGTAGGGTTCGAGGGGTGCCGCAGATTCCCGAGAAGATCCACGAGCTCACGGTCGGTCAGCTCGCCGCGCGCAGCGGCGCCGCCGTCTCCGCCCTGCACTTCTACGAGTCCAAGGGCCTCATCAGTAGTCGCCGCACGGCGGGCAACCAGCGCCGGTACCACCGTGACGCGCTGCGCCGGGTGGCCTTCGTGCGCGCGGCGCAGCGGGTCGGCATCCCGCTGGCCACGATCCGCGAGGCGCTGGCCGAGCTTCCCGAGGAACGGACCCCGACCCGGGAGGACTGGGCCCGCCTCTCCCGTGCGTGGCGCGCCGAGCTGGACGAGCGGATCCGGCAGCTCAACCGGCTGAGGGACCACCTCACCGACTGCATCGGCTGCGGCTGCCTGTCCCTGGCGACCTGCGTCCTGTCCAACCCCGACGACGCCTTCGGCCGCCGGGCCTCCGGCTCACGGCTGATGGTGGAACGGAGACAACCGGACGACCGTGCGTGCGAGGACCGCTGAGCGATCCCGCCCGCCCGTAGGCCCGTCGGAGGCCCGCCAGCGACGCACGGAGGGCGTCAGCCCGGGCCCATGAGAAGCCCTGAAGCCCCCGGGCGTCCCCCCGCTGGGTCCCGCAAGGGCCCCCGTGGGCGCGGCCCTCCGCCCATGCGACCGTCGGCTCCTCGCTGTGGCGACCTCCAGTGACGGTCGCGTCGTGCGACTGCCTCCGCCGCGGCCTCCCGCACGCACGTCGTGTCCCGCGTCGTGTCCCGACCGGGCCTCACTCGTACTCGGTGCCGCCCTTGCGGGTCAGATACGCCCCGCTGACCGCCTTGGCGATCGCCCTGCCCCCGGTGACGGGGCTGTACCGCTCGACGGCCGGCCGGATCACCACGCCCTCGCGCAGATGCAGCCCGCGCCCCGACACCGTCTCGCGGCCGGTCGCGATCTCCAGGATCCGCGCGCTGTCGTAGGGCCCCTCGAACAGGCGGGGAACCAGCGGCAGTTCGCCTTCCAGCAGCCGCGCCGCGTCCAGCCAGCGGACCGTGCCGTCGATGTCCGCGCAGACGTCGAACACGGCGTACCCGAGGGTGTCGCGCCGGCCGTCCGCGCCGTACGTCAGGTCCTGCACGCCCGCTCCGTAGACCTCCCCGAAGACGCCCACCCGGCGGGCGCCGAGCCGGGCGGCGAGGCGGGCCGCCGCCTCGGGGACGCCGTGGCCGCGCACGGCCCGCCAGTACAGGTTGCGCGGATCCTCTCTCAGTGCGAGGGACTTCGCGCCGAAGCCCTTCGACGAGACGTGCACGCGCTCCGGGTCCGCCGCATACGTCAGCAGGCAGGCGGAGCCGTGCAGCTTCTCGGTCACGACGACGGGCTCGCCGGCCGCGAAGACGCCGGGGTAGCGCTGGATGTTCTCGATGTCGACCCAGGGCAGCAGGTCGGGCGCGGCCTCGACCTCGCCGTCCATGGTCGGCGGGATCGGCGGCACCCACTTGACGATGCCGAGCCGCTCCGCGAAGTCGGTCCCCTCGGCCGCCGCGCGCGCGAGGTCGACGCCGGCGAGCGCATCGGGCCGGCACACGATCCCCTGCGACAGCTCGCCCCGCAGCCGCACCGCCTTGACCCGGTCCGACCCGCTGCCCGCCAGCCGCCCGGTCAGCCCCAGTTCCTCGATCAGCGCGGCGGGCAGCACCGACTGCTCGGGGATGTACAGGGCCGCCTCGCCGGTCCGGTAGGCGCCCTTGGCGACCACGGCGCGGTACAGCCCGACCTGGGCCAGTTCGAGGGCGTCGGCGTTGGGGTGTTCGTGGACGGTCAGCACCTCGGCGGTGACGCGCAGCGTCGACATCAGGGCTCCTCAGGGACTCGACGGGCTTCGGTCGTGTGTCATCGGCCCTACTGTCCCCACGAGAAACGGGTGGAGCGACC
This sequence comes from Streptomyces sp. NBC_00704, assembly GCF_036226605.1. NCBI lineage: Bacteria > Bacillati > Actinomycetota > Actinomycetes > Kitasatosporales > Streptomycetaceae > Streptomyces > Streptomyces sp. NBC_00704. The sequence continues at coordinate 1,607,501 of NZ_CP109000.1, read as the reverse complement.
GGATTGACGACTGCTACCGTCCACGGGGACTTCGGCGTTCAAGTGCGTTACTCCCAGGTCCACTTCACCCGACGCCCGGCCGCCTCAGGTCGTGCCGGGTCGTCGCCCGTGCGACCAACTCGGCGTTGGACGAGGCCCGTTGTCCGTCCGGCAGGTGCAGCGTGTCCTCCAGGCCGATGCGGGTGGACAGTCCCAGCCGTTGCGCCAGTCGCAGCACCGGCCAGGCACCGCCGTCCTCGCCGTGCAGCAGGACGGGGCGGCCGAACGCGGGCCCCAGCTCGGCCAGGAGAGCCCGTGCGGCCGGCACGGCCGTGTCCTCGGCGGTGTCCGTCACCTCCGCGAGCACCCGCAGCACGCGCGGGCCGAGCGGCGAGGCCGCGAAGCGTGCCGCCCCGTCCGTCCCCGACCAGATTCCCGCCTCCACGCCGACGCCCCGCTCGACCAGGGCCGCGGCCAGCTCCTCCGCGCCCGGCTCGTGCCAGTTCACCGAGGCGTGGTCGGGCAGCGCCGTCCAGCCGCGTATCAGGGCGAGCCGCCGCGCGGGGTCCGGCTCGGCCCACGCGCCGGTGGTGACGCCGACCGGCACCGCCACCCGCGCCCGTATCGCGTCGAGGACCGCCGCCACCACGCGGGGAGACAGCGAGTCCCGGCCGCACGGCGTTCTGGGGTGGACATGGATGTCGGTGGCCCCCGCGGCGACGGCCTCCGCCGCGGACTCGGCCAGCGTTTCGGGCGTCAGCGGCACGACCGCGCCGTCCGCCGCGCCCCGGGTTCCGTTCAGACAGACCTGCACCATGCCCCGATGGTGACACCCGCCACCGACAACGGGCCGAGGCGGGCCTCGGCTCCCCCCGCCGACGGAAGGGGGAGGTGCGGCATCCCCGGCGCACCGCCCCGCCGTGCTCCCCGCCCCCGCCGTGCCCTCGGATCGCGCCGTGCTCTCAGGCGGACATCAGCAGTCGTCCACGCCTGGCGTACGCCAGGGCCTCGGGGGTGAGCACCGGGCGCGGCACGAGGATCCCGCAGTCCGCGCACACCGGGCCCGCCGAGGGCTCGTGGTCCAGTTCGTACTTCCAGGGCAGGTCCGCGCCGCCGCACACCGGGCAGTCGGCCCCCGGCTCGCGCTCCAGGGCGGCGATCAGCCTGCGCAGCACCTCGGCGAGCGGCTCACGGGGGTGGACCCGCGGGTCGTCGCACCATGCGACGCCGAAACCGCCCCAGGTCAGCCGGTGCCAGTCGTCCACGGTGCCGGGTCTGCGCAGCCCGTCGTGCTTCTCCTTCCTGCGGCGCTCGGCGAACTCGGCCTCGTAGGCGAGCCAGACGGCCCGGGCCTCCTCCAGCTCGTCCAGCGCGGCCACGAGCCGCGCCGGGTCGGGGGAGCGGTCCTCGGGGCCGAACCCGGCCCGGGAGCACAGGTGGTCCCAGGTCGCCCTGTGTCCGTAGGGAGCGAACCGCTCGAGGCACTTGCGCAGCGAGTACCGCCGTAGCGCCAGATCGCAACGCGGGTCCCGCACCTGTCTCGCCAGACTCCGGAAACCGGCCATCGCCTTGCACCTCCGTCACATTTGCAGCTGAACTTCGGTCACTTCGGCGTCGTCGTACGGACGTCGTCGAATAGACGTATCGACATGCGATTCGGCTCCCTCCGATCTCCGATTGCCTCCACGCGCCGAAAACTTGACGCATGCTCATCTTCAAAACTGGGGGCTACCGGCGGTAACCTTCCGGCCACCCCCATCGCTAGGAGCAGCCGATGCCACGGCGAACCCCACGCAACACACTCGACAGACTGAGAACTCCCGGCAGATTCCCCGGGTTCCTGAAGACGGCGTCCGTATGCGCGCTGATCGCAGGTCTTCTGTCGCCCCTCACCCAGGTCGCGGCCGCCGCCGACGCCACGGCCTCGAACGACTACTGCGGCGGCCAGTGTTCCGACATCCTGCCGCCGGGCGAGAACGGCAACGCGACGCTCGCCCAGATCCTGCTCAACCAGGCCTTCGGCACCCAGCCCGAGCACGCCGAGGACCAGCTCGGCCCCTACGCCAACCTCGCCAAGGGCTACCCCGCACTCACCAACGCGACGATCAACACCTTCTTCAACGACGCGTCCTTCGGCGTTCCCTCGGCTCAAGTCGCCTCCACGGTGAAGCCGGCGGGCCGCTCCGACGTGACGATCGTCCGGGACAAGAAGACGGGCGTCCCGCACATCACCGGCACCACCCGGTACGGCACCGAGTTCGGCGCCGGGTACGCCGCCGCCCAGGACCGGCTCTGGCTCATGGACGTCTTCCGCCATGTCGGCCGCGGCGGGCTCACCGCGTTCGCGGGCGGCGCGCCCTCCAACCAGGGCCTGGAACAGCAGTTCTGGCGCAATGCTCCGTACACCGAGGCAGACCTCCAGGCCCAGATCGACAACGCCGTCGCCGCCAACGGCGCCCGCGGTCAGCAGGCCCTCGCCGACGTGGACGCCTACCTGGCCGGCATCAACGCCTACATCGACGCCTCCGACAGCGGCCGCTACTTCCCCGGTGAATACGTCCTCACCGGCCACAAGGACTCAATCACCAACGCCGGCGCCATCGACCACTTCAAGATCACCGACATGGTGGCGCTGGCCTCGGTCATCGGCGCGCTCTTCGGCTCCGGCGGCGGCGGCGAGGTCGGCAACGCCGTGTCGCTGCTCGCCGCGCAGGAGAAGTACGGCGTCGAGCAGGGCACCCGGGTCTGGGAGGCGTTCCGCGAACGCAACGACCCCGAGGCCGTGCTCACCGTCCACGACGGGAAGAGCTTCCCGTACGCCGTCAAGCCCGCGAACCCGCAGGGCGAGGCGCTGCCCGACGCCGGCTCGGTGACCACGCAGCCGCTGGTCTACGACGCCGCGGGCACCGGCGGCGACCAGAACGCCTCCGCCGCCGCCCGGGCGGCCACCGCGTCCGCCCTCGGCTCGGCCCGGCGCGGCATGTCCAACGCCCTGGTGGTGAGCGGCAGGTCGACCGCGAGCGGACACCCGATCGCCGTCTTCGGCCCGCAGACCGGCTACTTCGCCCCCCAGCTGCTCATGCTCCAGGAAATCCAGGGGCCGGGCATCAGCGCCCGCGGCGCCTCCTTCGCCGGCCTGAGCATGTACGTCGAACTCGGCCGCGGCCAGGACTACGCGTGGAGCGCCACGACCTCCGGCCAGGACATCATCGACTCCTACGCGGTCGAACTGTGCCAGGACGACTACCACTACCTGTACCACGGCGCCTGCACGGCCATGGACGTCGTCGAGCAGAAGAACGCCTGGAAGCCGACCACCGCCGACGGGACGGCGGCCGGCTCGTACACGATGCGCGTCTACCGCACCAAGTACGGGCCCGTGCAGTACCGGGCCACCGTCGGCGGCAAGAAGGTCGCCTACACCACCCTGCGCTCGTCGTACATGCACGAGGCCGACTCGATCATCGGCTTCCAGATGCTGAACGACCCGGACTACGTCAAGAGCCCGCAGACCTTCCAGAGCGCGGTCCAGCACATCAACTACACCTTCAACTGGTTCTACGCCGACTCCACGCACACCGCGTACTACAACAGCGGCGACAACCCGGTGCGGGCGAGCGGAGTGGACGCCGAGTTCCCGGTGTGGGCGCAGCCCGCGTACGAGTGGAAGGACTGGGTCCCGGCCACCAACTCGGCCGCGTACACGCCCCCTTCGGCGCACCCCAACTCCGTCGACCAGGACTACTACATCTCCTGGAACAACAAGCAGGCCAAGGACTACGCCACCGCCTCGTGGGGGGACGGGTCCGTGCACCGCGGCAACCTGCTGGAGGACCGGGTGAAGAAGCTGGTCGCGGCCGGCGGCGTCACCCGCGCCTCCCTGACGGCCGCGATGGCCGAGGCGGCGCTCGTCGACCTGCGGGCCGAGGACGTGCTGCCCGACCTGCTGAAGGTGGTCACCAGCTCCCCGGTCACCGACTCCACGGCCGCGGCCGCGGTGACCAGGCTCCAGACCTGGCTCACGGCGGGCGGCAGGCGCACCGAGACGACGGCCGGCTCCAAGGCGTACGCCGACGCCGACGCGATCCGCATCCTGGACGCGTGGTGGCCGCTGCTGGTGAAGGCCGAGTTCGAACCCGGTCTCGGCGCCGACCTGTACAGCGCGTTCGCCGCCAACCTGCCCGTGGACGAGGCCCCGTCCGCCGCCCACGGCCCGACCGGGGCGCACGCGGGCAGCTCCTTCCAGTACGGCTGGTGGAGCTATGTCGACAAGGACGTCCGGGCCGTGCTCGGCGAGCCGGTGCAGGGCGGGCTGACCCGCACGTACTGCGGCGGCGGCACCCTCAGCGGCTGCCGTGACGTCCTGATCGCCACCCTGAAGACGGCGGCCGGCCAGACCGCGGCCCAGGTCTACCCGGGCGACACCCTGTGCGCGGCGGGCAACCAGTGGTGCGCCGACTCGATCGTCCAGCGCACGCTGGGCGGCATCAAGCACGGCAACATCAGCTGGCAGAACCGCCCCACCTTCCAGCAGGTGGTGGAGTTCACCTCGCACCGGTAGTCCGGCGGGGTCCGCCTCGAACCGGAAGTCCCGCGGCGGCGGGCCGGGTCCTCAGGGACGCGGCCCGCCGCCGTCGTGCGGCGGGACCCCTGCGACCATGGGGCCGGCCGTCGGCCACGACTCCCGCGGAGCGGGGACGGGTCACGGCCGCCGGACTCGGCGGCGATCCCCGGGTAACCCTTCCGCCGCAACATACCGACTGGTTAGTCTGGCGGGCAGAGCCGATTCGTGCCGCAGTCGCGTCGAAGGAGACCGATGGTGGAAGCCGTGCAGGATGCCGCAGTGGTCGTGACCGGAGCGGGAGGCGGCATCGGGGCCGCACTGGCCCGCCGCTTCGCCGCCGAGGGCGCGCGGGTCGTCGTCAACGACCTGGACGCCGGGCGGGCCGAGGCGGTGGCCGCCGAGATCGGCGGCATCGCGGTGCCCGGCGACGCCTCCACGATCGTCGACCGGGCCCGCGAGGCGCTCGGCGGCGTCGTCGACGTGTACTGCGCCAACGCCGGGGTCGCCTCGGGCGGCGCCGAGTCCGCCGACGAGGCCGTGTGGGCGCAGGCCTGGGACGTCAACGTCATGGCCCATGTCCGCGCGGCCCACGCGCTGCTGCCGCACTGGCTGGAGCGCGGCCGCGGCCGGTTCGTCTCGACCGTCTCCGCCGCCGGGCTGCTCACCATGATCGGCGCGGCCCCCTACAGCGTCACCAAGCACGGCGCGTACGCCTTCGCCGAATGGCTGTCGCTCACCTACCGCCACCGCGGCGTCCAGGTCCACGCGATCTGCCCCCAGGGCGTGCGCACCGACATGCTGGCCGCCACCGGCAGCGCGGGCGACCTGGTGCTCAAGCCCACCGCGATCGACCCCCGGGACGTCGCGGACGCCCTGTTCGACGGCATCGCGGAGGACCGCTTCCTGATCCTGCCGCACCCCGAGGTCGCCGGGTACTACCGGACGCGCGCCGCGGAACCCGACCGCTGGCTGACCAACATGAACCACCTCCAGCAGAAGTGGGAGACCGCAGAATGACCCAGCCCGCCTCCCGGTACGCGGCCAAGCCCTGGCTGGCCCTCCTCGACGACGCCCAGCGCGCCCCGATCGAGCCCGCCGACTCCGCGGTGCACGCCTTCCGCAGGTCCGTGGCCGAGGCCCCCGACCGCGCCTTCCTCGCCTACTTCGACGGCCGGCTCAGCTACCGCGAGGCCGACGAGCTCAGCGACTCCGTCGCCGGCCACCTCGCCGCCCGCGGTCTGGCGCCCGGCGACCGGGTCGCCGTCGTGCTGCAGAACTCCCCGCTCTTCGTCCTCGCCCTGCTCGGCGCGTGGAAGGCCGGCGCGACGGTCGTCCCGGTGAACCCCATGTACAAGAGCGGGGAGGTCGCCCACGTCCTGCGGGACGGCGAGGTCGCGGCGCTGGTCTGCTCCGACCGCGCGTGGGAGACGTATCTGCGCGACACCGCCGCCGACTCGCCCGTGCGGATCGTCCTCACCGGCTGCGAGCTGGACTTCCAGACGCGGGGCGACGCGCGCGTGCTCGCCTTCGAACGCCTCCCGCAGGCCCCCGACGCCGACGACCTCACCGCCGTCGCCCGCGCCGGCCACAAGGCGCCCGAGGGCCGCGACGCCGCCCCCGACGACATCGCGCTGATCAGCTACACCTCCGGCACGAGCGGAGCCCCCAAGGGCGCCACCAACACGCACGGCAACATCATGCACAACGCCGAGCGCCAGCGCACCGGGCTGCACCTGCCGGACGCGCCCGTCTACTACGCGCTCGCGCCCCTGTTCCACATCACCGGCATGGTCTGCCAGCTCGTGGCCTGTCTCAACAGCGCGGGCACCCTCGTCCTCACCTACCGCTTCGACGCGGGCGTGGTGCTGGAGGCGTTCGCCGAGCACCGGCCGCACTACACAGTGGGCCCCTCCACCGCCTTCATGGCGCTGGCCGCCCACCCGTCCTGCACCCGCGACCACTTCGCGTCCTTCGCGCACATCTCCTCGGGCGGCGCACCGCTCCCGCCGGCCCTGGTGGAGAAGTTCCGGGCCGGCTTCGGCCCCTACATCCGCAACGGCTACGGCCTCACCGAGTGCACCGCGCCCTGCGCCTCGGTGCCGCCCGGCCGGGAGGCGCCGGTCGACCCGGCCTCCGGGACCCTCGCCGTGGGAGTGCCCGGCCCCGACACCGTCGTGCGCATCCTCGACGACCAGGGGGCGGAGGCGCCCTTCGGCGAACAGGGCGAGATCGTCGTCCGGGGCCCGCAGGTCGTGCCCGGGTACTGGCGGCGGCCCGAGGCCACCGCCGAGACCTTCCCCGACGGCGAGCTGCGCACCGGCGACATCGGCTTCATGGACGAACAGGGCTGGCTGTACGTCGTCGACCGCAAGAAGGACATGATCAACGCGTCCGGGTTCAAGGTCTGGCCGCGCGAGGTCGAGGACGTGCTGTACACGCATCCGGCGGTGCGCGAGGCCGCCGTCGTCGGCGTGCCGGACGGCTACCGCGGCGAGACCGTCAAGGCCTACATCAGCCTGCGTCCCGGCGCCGACGCGGATGCCGGTACGCTCGCGGCCTACTGCAAGGACAGGCTGGCGGCGTACAAGTATCCGCGTCAGGTGGAGATCCTGCCGGACCTGCCCAAGACGGCGAGTGGCAAGATCCTCCGTCGGGAACTGCGTTCCCGCGCACACGACGGCCAGTGACGCATCGAGGAAGAAGGCAGGTGGCGGCAGTGCCCAGGACCACGGAGGGCGACGGGACGCCCGTGCCGCAGCGGCTGCTCGCCGCCGCCACCCGGCTCTTCGCCGAGCAGGGCTACGACCGCACCTCGGTGCAGGAGATCGTCGAGGCGGCGGGCGTCACCAAGGGGGCGCTGTACCACTACTTCGGCTCCAAGGACGACCTGCTGCACGAGGTCTACGCGCGCGTGCTGCGCGTCCAGCAGGAGCGCCTCGACGCGTTCGCGGACGCCGACGAGCCGATCGAGAAGCGGCTGCGGGGCGCGGCCGCGGACGTCGTCGTCACGACGATCGAGAACCTCGACGACGCGATGATCTTCTTCCGCTCGATGCACCACCTCGGCCCCGAGAAGAACAAGCAGGTGCGCGCCGAGCGGCGGCGTTACCACGAACGCTTCCGCGCCCTGGTCGAGGAGGGCCAGCGCACCGGCGTGTTCTCCACGGCGACCCCGGCCGACCTGGTCGTGGACTACCACTTCGGGTCCGTCCACCACCTGTCGACCTGGTACCGCCCGGACGGCCCGATGGGCGCGCAGGAGGTCGCCGACCACCTCGCCGACCTGCTGCTGCGGGCACTGCGGCCGTAGCTTCCGGGGCCGTGCCAGGGGTGCACGCGGGAGGGGCGGCCGCCGCGGCGACCGCCCCTCACCGGTTCCCGTCCCAGGATCCCGTGACCGGTTCCCTAGAGGTACTTCTTCAGCTCCCGGCGCGCCAGCGACCGCTGGTGGACCTCGTCCGGACCGTCCGCGATCATCAGCGTGCGCGCGCTCGCGTACAGCTCCGCCAGCGGGAAGTCCTGGCTGACGCCGCCCGCGCCGTGCAGCTGGATCGCCCGGTCGATGATGTCGACGACCGCGCGAGGCGTCGCGATCTTGATGGCCTGGATCTCCGTGTGCGCGCCCCGGTTGCCGACGGTGTCCATCATCCAGGCGGTCTTCAGCACCAGCAGCCGCAGCTGCTCCACCGTCACCCGGGCGTCCGCGATCCAGTTGTGGACCACGCCCTGCTGGGCCAGCGCCTTGCCGAAGGCGTCGCGGGCGACGGCCCGGCGGCACATCAGCTCGATCGCCCGCTCGGCCATGCCGATCAGCCGCATGCAGTGGTGGATGCGGCCGGGGCCGAGCCGGGCCTGGGCGATGGCGAAACCGCCGCCCTCCTCGCCGATCAGGTTCGTCACCGGCACGCGCGCGTGGTCGAAGACCACCTCGGCGTGGCCGCCGTGGGAGTGGTCCTCGTAGCCGAACACCTTCATGGCCCGGCGCACGGTGACGCCCGGGGTGTCGCGCGGCACGAGCACCATGGACTGCTGGCGGCGGACGTCGGCGCCGCCCGGGTCCGTCTTGCCCATCACGATGAAGATCTTGCAGTCCGGGTTCATCGCCCCGGAGATGTACCACTTGCGCCCCGTGACGACGTACTCGTCGCCCTCCCGCTGAATGAGCGTGGTGATGTTGGTGGCGTCGGAGGAGGCCACCTCCGGCTCGGTCATCGCGAACGCCGACCGGATCTCCCCGGCGAGCAGCGGCTCCAGCCACTGCTTCTTCTGCGCCTCGTCCGCGAACTGCGCGAGCACCTCCATGTTCCCGGTGTCGGGCGCGGCGCAGTTCAGGGCCGTCGGCGCCAGGTGCGGGGAACGGCCGGTGATCTCGGCCAGCGGCGCGTACTGGAGGTTCGTCAGCCCGGCCCCGTGCTCCGCGTCGGGCAGGAACAGGTTCCACAGGCCCTGCCTGCGCGCCTGCGCCTTCAGCTCCCCGACCACCGCCGGGGTGTCCCAGGGCGAGGCCAGCGCCGCCCGCTGCTCCTCCGCCACGGCCTCGGCCGGGTAGACGTACTCGTCCATGAAGGCGAGCAGCCGGGCGCGGAGTTCCTCGGTACGGGCGTCGAACGTGAAGTCCATGCCGGTCAGCCTTCCTGGAGAGTGGTCAGTCCGTGTTCGATGAAGACGGGGACGAGCTCGCCGATGCGGTCGAAGCCGCGTCCGACCGTCTGGCCCAGCGTGTACCGGTAGTGGATGCCCTCCAGGATCACGGCGAGCTTGAACCAGGCGAACGCCGTGTACCAGGAGACCGCCGAGACGTCCCGCCCGGAGCGGGCCGCGTACCGTTCGACCAGCTCGGCGGGCGACGGGTGGCCGGGGGCGGAGGCCGTCGTGGAGATCGGGGAGTCCGGCAGCGTGAGCGGCACGCTGTACATCACCAGCAGGCCGAGGTCGGTCAGCGGATCGCCGAGCGTCGACATCTCCCAGTCGAGGATGGCCCGGATGGTGTCGTCCGGGCCGATCAGCACGTTGTCGAGCCGGTAGTCGCCGTGCACGACGGCGGGCGCGGGGGAGTGCGGCAGCTCGCGGCCGAGAGCCGCGTGCAGCTCGTCGACCCCGGCCAGGTCACGGCTGCGGGAGGCGTCCAGCTGCTTGCCCCAGCGGCGCAGCTGCCGGTCGAGGAAGCCCTCGGGGCGGCCGAAGTCGGCCAGGCCCACGGCGGCCGGATCCACCGCGTGCAGCTCCACCAAGGTGTCCACCAGCGACAGGATCGCGTCCCGGGTGCGCCGCTCGCCCAGCGGGACGAGTTCGTCGGCCGTCCGGTACGGGGTGCCCTCGACGAACTCCATGACGTAGAAGGGCGCCCCGAGCACCTGCTCGTCCTCGCACAGCAGCACCGGCCGCGGCACCGGCACGCTCGTCGGGTGCAGCGCGCTGATCACCCGGTGCTCGCGCCGCATGTCGTGCGCGGTGGCCAGCACGTGCCCGAGCGGAGGCCGCCGGACGACCCAGTCGCCCTCGCCGTCGGAGACCGCGTAGGTGAGGTTCGACCGCCCGCCCTCGATCAGCCGGCCGGTCAGGGGGCCGTGGACCAGACCGGGACGCTCGCGCTCCAGCAGGGCGCGCAGCCGGTCGAGGTCGAGTCCGGGCGGGTGGTCGGGGCTCATGCGTCGCTCCTGTGGGCGGGACGGGTGAACAGGACCCCTTCATGATGCCGACCGGTCGGTATGCCGTCCAGTGGTCACGCCCAACGTGATCGGGGCCACGATAGACGCCGACGCCCCCGGACGAGGCCGTGAAGCCGTGGGGCCCGCGGAGCCGCGGTCACCGTCCGCCCGCCCGCTCCTGCCCGCAGTCCCGGTCACTCGTCGGTCATGTCCGCTTGCGTCGCGTTCGGGGACCACGGAGGGTCGGAACCATGAAGGCCATCAGCTACTCGCGCTACGGCGGCCCCGAGACCCTCGTGTACGGGGACGTCCGTGAGCCCAAGATCGGTCCCGACTCGGTGCTGGTGAAGGTCCGGGCGGCGGCCGTGAACCCCGTCGACTGGAAGTGCCGCGAGGGATACCTGGACCCGATGATCGACGCCGTCTTCCCGGTGGTCCCCGGCTGGGACGTCTCCGGGGTCGTCGTCCGGCTGGGCGTGTCCGTCGCGGAGTACGCCGTCGGCGACGAGGTCATCGGCTACGTCCGCGAGGACTTCCTGTCGCGCGGCACCTTCGCCGAGTACGTGGCCGCGCCGGTGCGCACCCTCGCCCGTAAGCCGCGCAACCTCACCTGGGAGGAGGCGGCGGGCCTGCCGCTGACCGGCCTCACCGCCTACCAGGTGCTGACCAAGGCCCTCCAGGTGAAGCGCGGCGAGACCGTCCTGGTCCACGCGGCGGCCGGCGGGGTCGGCTCCATCGCCGTGCAGCTCGCCCGCCACCTGGGCGCCCGGGTGATCGGCACGGCCAGCGAGGCCAACCACGACTTCGTGCGCTCCCTGGGCGGCGAGCCGGTCGTCTACGGCGAGGGACTGGCCGAGCGGGTGCGCGGGCTGGCCCCCGAGGGGGTCGACGCGGCGTTCGACACGATCGGCGGCGACACCCTGAAGGTCTCCGCCAACCTGCTGGCCCCGGAGGGACGCCTGGCGTCGATCGCCGACGGCGACGTCGTGGGCTACGGCGGCCGCTACTGCTGGGTCCGGCCCGACGCGGAGGACCTCACCCGACTGGCGGAACTGGCCGAACAGGGCGTCGTCAGCGTGCACGTCTCCGAGACGTTCCCGCTGGAGCAGGCGGCGCGGGCGCACCGGTTGAGCGAGGAGGGCCGCACCCGCGGCAAGATCGTCGTCACGGTGCCGTGGGCCGACGACGCCGCCGAGCGCGGTGCGGGGGCGTCCGCCGGGTAGCCGCCGGGGCCGGTCGGGGCGGCGGCCGGGCCTCCGGCTAGCAGACGACCAGGGCCAGGGCGCACGCCGCCGTGGCGATGGTGCACAGCACCACCGACGCGGCGTGCCGCGGCGCCAGCGCCCGCGGACGCGCCGTGGCCGCGAGGGACCGGATCCGCCGGTGGGCGAGCAGCAGGAAGGCCAGCCACAGACCGCAAGCCAGCGCGCAGGCGACGACCCCGGACGCGGACGTCCCGCCCGTGCCGTTCAGCGCGGCCTTCACGGCCAGCACGGCGGTGACGGTGCTCGCCAGCGTCGTGCGCCGCCAGGCCAGCCGGGTCCGCTCGGGTTGCAGTCCGGGATCGCGCGGGGACGGCGTGCGGCCGCTCACCCGTCCCACCCCGCCAGCACCACGACGACCATCGCCAGGGCCACCACCGCGACCACCACGCCCAGCAGCGCCGGGAAGCGGGACGCCGGCAGGTCCTCGCCCCGGCGCATCGCCCGCTCGCAGCGCATCCAGTGGTTCACCGCGCGCAACGAGCACAGCACGCCCGCCCCGAGCAGGGCCAGCGCCAGCCCGACCCGCCAGCCCCAGCGCAGGTCCGGCAGGAACTGGTCCACGGCGAAACCGCCGCCGATCAGCGCCATCGCGGTGCGCAGCCAGGCCAGGAACGTGCGCTCGTTGGCCAGCGAGAACCGGTAGTCGGGCGTGCTGCCCTCCTCCCGGACCTGCTCGGGCGCGAACCACAGCCGGACGTTCCGCACGAACTCGATCACGCGACGGACCCTACCCGCCCTCCGCCGCCGCGCCCGGAGCCCTCGGACGCTGCCGCGCCGCTCAGCCCGCCGCCCGGAACTCCTTCAGCCGGCGGTACGCGGCCAGCCCGTCCGGGACCCACTCCCACACGGGCAGACGGCGCTCCACCTCCTCCTCCGGCAGGAACGCGTGCCAGGCCACCTCCTCCACCTGGGGACGCAACGGCAGGTCGCAGCGGACCTCGTAGACGGCCGACCACCAGCTCCCGGCGGACCCGCCGTCGTAGAGGAACTTGAAGAGGAACCGGGGCCGGGGCAGACCGCTCACTCCCAGCTCCTCCTCGGCCTCGCGCAGGGCGGCGTCGTCGTAGGTCTCGCCCGCGCCGACCACACCGCCGACGAACATGTCGTACAGGGACGGGAAGACCAGTTTGGTCGCGGTCCGCCGGTGCACGAACAGCCGGCCGCCGGCGTCCCGGGCCTGGATGAAGACGCAGCGGTGGCGCAGCCCTTCGGCATACACACGCCCTCTGGGAAACCGCCCCACCACCAGGTCGTTCTCGTCGACGACGTCGAGGATCTCGTCAGCAGCGCTCATCCGCCCATCCAAGCAGGCCGCCTCGCCGCGGTACGTGCCGTCCGGCCCGGCGGCCGCAACCCGCCGGTCACCGCGATCGCGAGCCGCCAGTCAGCGCGACCGGGGCGCGCCCGTCACCGCGACCGGGACGTGCCGGTCACCGCGACCGGGACGTGCCGGTCACCGGGGCCGGGGCGTGGCCGTCACTGCGGCTGGAAGTCCGGCACCCGCTCGCGGGGCGCCGTGCCGCGGGGCATCGCCGGGTGCAGGCCCAGCAGGACGATGCCCGCGACGATCGCCGCGAGTCCCGCCGCCTCCCAGGCCAGCGCGCCGGTGTCGGTGTGCAGCCGGTCGCCGAGGAAGCCCACGCCGCAGAGAATCCCCGCCAGCGGCTGCGCCGCCGTCAGCGCGGGCAGCGACATCCGCAGCGGCGCCGTCTCGAACGCGCTCTGGACCAGCACGAGTCCGGTCACGCCGAGCGCGAGCACCGCGTACGGCTGCCAGCCGGTGAACAGCTCACCGAGGCCGCCCGCGCCGAAACGCTGTCCGCTGACCCTGGTCAGGGCGTCCTGGACGCCGTAGAGCAGACCCGCCGCCAGGGCGAGCAGGACCGGGCCCGAACTCAGCCGCGAGCGCTTGGCGTACGCCGTCAGCAGCAGCGCGAGACCCACCATCACCCCGATGATCAGCCAGTGCCGCAGCGGGTCCGCGACCGCGCTGCCGCCGCTCGGCTGGCCCGCCACGATGAAGGCGGTCACCCCGCCCGCGAGCAGGAGCAGACCGGCCCAGCCCTGACGGCCGAGCGACTGCTTCGTCTGGTGGCGGGAGAGCGCGAGGGCGAAGAGCAGGTTCGTCGCGAGCAGCGGTTCCACCAGGGAGATCTCGCCCTGGCCGAGCGCGACCGCGCCCAGCGCCATGCCCGCCACCATCAGGCCGATGCCGCCGAGCCAGCGCGGCACCCTCATCAGGTCGAGCAGCAGCCGCGGCGAGAGGAAGTCGCCGAGCGGCGCCCTCTGGGCCGCGTTCTGCTGGAGCACGAACCCGAAGCCCAGGCAGCAGGCGGCGCTCACGGCGAGAACCAGAACCAGTACCGACACGCTGCGTACCTCGATCATCCGGTCGGACCACGGACGGGGTGCGTGTGGCCGACTGTAGCGTCCCGCCGCCCGCAGTGCCCCTGCGAGTGCCGGACTCCTTCGCTTCGGGCCCACCCCGGGACGACGCTTCCGGGAGTACCCCTGACCGGGCGGTCGACCCGCCCTCGGCGCCGGGCCCGGGAGCCGGGGCGCGACCGTACGGCCGCGGCGGCCGTACCGCCATGGTGTGGGCTCGGGCGCGGCGGCGCCATGGCGTACACCACACCGTCACGGCCCGCCCCGGACCGCGACCGGTCCCACCAGCGGCGGGACGCCGCCACCCGTCCGCAACCGGGCGGCGGCCGGCACGGGTCACGGTTCCCGGCCCTTGACGCTGGCCGCCGGCTGGGGATTGGCTGTGTGTGATCGGCCGATCGCGGGCCGATGCCGGATCCGCCGCCGAGGAGGATGAGGAAGTCCCGCGGTGCTCTTACCCCCGCCATCCCTCGGCCCCGACGGGCTGTCCCCGGACACGGTCCCCGACCCGGCCCTGGACGACGACCGGCTCGGCGCCGCCCGTGCCGCGCTGGCCCAGGGCCGACGACAGCCCGTGCGCTCCCTGCTGGCGCACACCGGCGACGACTGGGACCGGCGCGCGCACCGGATCGCCGTCCTCGCCCTCGATCCGTGCGCGGCCGCCCGGGCCGACGAGTGGCTGCTCGCCGAACCCGGCAGCGCCGACGCCGCCGCCCTGCTCGCCCTGGCCCGGGTCCGCCGGGCCCTGCGCGGCGAGGAGGACCCGGACGCCGCCCGCGCCGCGTGCCTCGCGTCCGCCGAGGCGGCCCCGGCGGACCCCACCCCCTGGCTCGGCCTGCTCCAACTGGAGCGGACCGGCGGCGCGCGGGCGGTGCGGATCTTCGAGGAGATCCGCGCCCGGCACCCCGACCACCACCACGCGCACCATCTGATGGTGGCCCTGCTCGCCGACCGCCGCGCCGACGGCGGCCCCGACCCGCTGCACGAGGTGTACGACTTCGCCGCATGGGCCGCCGAGCAGGCGCCGGCCGACTCCCCGCTGGCCATCCTGCCGGTCGTCGCGCACGCCGAGCGCTACCGCGTGCTGGCCGGGCACGGCTTCGCGCCCGCCGACCCCGCCGCCTCCGGGCACTGGCGCGAGGGCCGGGCCCCGGACGTGATGAAGGCGGCCTTCGACTGGTGGCTGGAGTGGGAGCACGACGACCACCCCCGGCGTCTGGTCGACCTGAACTTCCTCGCCCACGCCAAGGTGTGCGAGGGCCGGGGGGCCGAGGCCGCCGCCCTCTTCCAGCGCATCGGCCGGCACCTCACCCGCCGGCCCTGGTCCTACCCGGACCGCGATCCGGCCGAGGCCTTCCGGGCGGCCCGGGCCGGCGCGCTGCGCACCGGCCGGTCAGCGCGGTGGCCGGGAGGCGGGTGAGCGGCCGGGAGGCGGGTGGGAAGACATGACGGAAGTCTGACGGCGGCCCCGGATCCCTGGCCCCGGCGGGCACACCGGTGCTCGAATGGAGGGGTGAACCCCGAACCGTCCGAGCGACCCGGACGACCCGAACCACCTGGACGCCCCGAACGACCGCGCCCGTCCGAACCGCCGGGCGTATCCGACGCGTCCGGTGGGCGCGGCGCGCCCGTGGGACGGCGGGTGTTCCTCGGCACGCTCGCCCTGGGCGCCCTCGGCGTGATCGCCGCGCCCCCGCTGCAACGCGGCCTGGAGGCCTTCCTGGCCGGCGCCGCCGACAAGGACCCCACCGGTCTCACCGGGCTGCTCCCCAACGGCGGCGGCTTCCGCTACTACTCGGTGACCTCGTCCGTGCCGCACAAGAACGCCGCGGACTACCGCCTCACCGTGGACGGACTGGTCGACCGGCCCGGCGTCCACACACTGGACGACCTGCGCGCGATGCCGCAGACCCGGATGGTCAGGGACGTCCAGTGCGTCACGGGCTGGCGGGTGCCCGGCACGCCCTTCGAGGGCGTACGGCTGTCCGCGCTGCTCGACGCGGCCGGCGTGCGGCCCGGAGCCGGCGCTGTCCGCTTCACCTGCTTCGACGGCGCCTACAGCGAGAGCCTCACCCTGGAGCAGGCGCGCCGCCCCGACGTCCTGGTCGCGCTGCGCATGCAGGACAAGGACCTCGGCCACGAGCACGGCGGCCCCGTCCGCCTCTATGTGGCGCCCATGTACTTCTACAAGTCCGCCAAGTGGCTCTCCGGCATCACCGTCACGAAGAAGGTGCGCCCCGGCTACTGGGAGGACCGCGGCTACGACGTCGACGCCTGGGTCGGCCGTTCGAACGGACGCGACGATGATCCTACGAGCTGAGGCGCCGCCCGCCGCGCGAGTGCGCCGCTTCACCCCCGCCGTGCGCTGGGTGCACCGCACCACCGCCCTCCTGATGGGCGTGTGCGTGGTGACCGCGTCCTTCCTGTACGTCCCCGAGTTCGCCCAGCTCGTGGGGCGCCGGGAACTGGTGGTCCGTATCCACGAGTGGGCCGGGCTGGCCCTGCCGGCGCCCGTCCTGGCGGGCCTGGCGTCCCGCGCGTTCCGCGCCGACCTCGGTCACCTCAACCGCTTCGGCCCGCACGACCGGCGCTGGCTGCGGGCCGCCCTGCGCCGGGACAAGCGCCGCGAGTCGCGTCCGGCGGCCAAGTTCAACGCCGGGCAGAAGGTCTACGCGTCCTGGATCGCGGGCGCGAGCCTGGTCATGCTCGGCACGGGGCTGCTCATGTGGTTCACCCACCTCGCCCCGATCATGTGGCGCACCAGCGCGACCTTCGTCCACGACTGGCTGGCCCTGACCGTCGGCGTCGTGCTGGCCGGCCACATCGGCATGGCCGTGGCCGACCCGGAGGCGCGGCGCGGCATGCGCACCGGCTCGGTGAGCCGCGAGTGGGCGGAGCGGGAACACCGCCTGTGGCGCCCGTGACCCCGCGGCGGCGGTCCGCGGGCGACGGTCGGCGGTCCGGCCGCCGCCCGTGGCGTCGTCCCGGCCCGCCGACCGGCCGTCCGCGCGCACGGGCGGCCGTGCGCGGACGTCAGCTTTCGAAGTCCAGCAGGACCTTGCAGGACCGCTCCCGGTCGGCCGCCAGCGCGAACGCCGACTCCGCCTCCGTCACCGGCGCCACCGCGCTGATCAGACGGTCGAACGCGGGGCGTGCCGCGAGCAGCGCCAGGGCGTCGTCGAACTCGGCGTCGAAGCGGAACGCCCCGCGCAGCTCGATCTCCCGTCCTACCAGCAGGTTCCCCGCGAACGGGCTCCGCCCGGGCGGCAGCATGCCGAGCTGGACGACCGTCCCGCCGCGCCGCACTCCCCGCAGACAGGCGTCGAGCCCGGCGGCCGCCCCGGACGCCTCGACGGCCACGTCCGCCTCCTCCGCCGGCGGCCGGCCCGCCTGATCCTCCGGATCCTCCGGATTCTCCGGATCCCCGGCGAGGACGGTCGTGTCGGCGCCGGCGGCGCGCGCGAACCCGAGCGCCGCCGGCAGCAGGTCCGTCGCCGTCACCCGGGCCGCGCCCGCCGCCTTCGCCGCCGCGACCACCAGGCAGCCGATCGGTCCGGCCCCGGTGACGAGGACACGGCGGCCGGCCACCGGGCCGGCCCGCCGCACCGCGTGCAGGGCCACCGACAGCGGCTCGGCGAGCGCGGCCCGCCGCAACGGGAGCCCGGCGGGAAGCGGTCGCACCTGACCGGCGGGGACGACGATCCGGGCCGCGAACCCGCCCTGGACGTGCGGTGTGCGGGCCGCGCTGCCGAGATAGCGGGCGTCCCGGCAGACGTTGCGCAGGCCCCGGGCGCACTCCGGGCACGCCCCGCACGGGGTGGCCGGGTGCACGGCGACCCCGGCGCCGAGGGGGACGCCCGACGGATCGGGGGAGCCGTGCTCGAGCACCGTCCCCACCACCTCGTGCCCGAGCACCATCGGCTCGCGCAGCCGGAAGTCGCCCACCCCGCCGTGCCGCCAGTAGTGCAGGTCGGAGCCGCAGATCCCGCCGTAGCGGACGGCGACCAACACCTCGCCCGGTCCGGGCGAGGGCTCCGCGAGCCCCTCGACGCGCAGGTCGCCCCGACCATGGATCACACAGCCCAGCATCCGCCTCACGTCCTCTCAGAGCACACTGGTCATTCCGCCGTCGACGTAGAGCACCTGCCCGTTGACGAAGTCCGCCGCGGGGGAGGCGAGGAACAGCACCCCGCCCACGAGGTCCTCGGTGCGGCCCCACCGCCCGGCCGGAGTGCGCCGCCGTACCCAGGCGCTGAACTCCTCGTCCTCGACCAGGGGCCGGGTCAGCTCGGTCTCGATGTAGCCGGGACCCAGCCCGTTGACCTGCACGCCGTGCGGGCCCCAGTCCGCGCACATGCCCTTGGTGAGCATCTTCAGCGCGCCCTTGGCCGCCGCGTACGGCGCGATGCCGGGCCGCGCCACCTCGCTCTGCAGGGAGCAGATGTTGACGATCTTCCCGTGGCCGCGTTCCGTCATCCGCCGGGCGGCCTCCCGGCCCACCAGGAACGCGCTGGTGAGGTTGGTGTCCAGCAGTCGGTGCCAGTCGGCGTCCGCGAACTCCAGCAGCGGGGCGCGCAGTTGCATGCCCGCGTTGTTGACGAGGATGTCGAGGTGGCCGACCCGTTCCTCGACGTCGGCGATCCCGGCGGCGACGGACGGGCCGTCGGTGACGTCGAAGACGGCCGTGCGGACCCGGTCGCCGGGCACTTCGGCGGCGGCCCGCTCCAGGCGTCCGGCGTCGCGGCCGTTGAGGACCACCGTGCAGCCGGCCTCCGCCAGGCCCCGCGCGAGGGCGAGGCCGATGCCCCGGCTGGAGCCGGTGACCAGCGCGGTCCGGCCGCCGATGTCGAACAGGGGATGACTCATCCGCGTGCTCCTCCTCTTCCCGGCACGACCTCTCCTTCCGGCACGTCCCGGCCGGGCCTAGACGACGAGCGAGAGCAGCAGGACCAGGCCGCCCGCGACCACCGAGATGATGGTCTCCATGACCGACCAGGTCTTGACGTTCTGACCGACGCTCAGCCCGAAGTACTCCTTCACCAGCCAGAATCCGGCGTCGTTGACATGGCTGAAGAACAGCGAGCCCGCGCCGACGGCCAGCACCAGCAGGGCGGTGTGCGCGGTCGACATGTCGGCGGCGAGCGGCGCGACCAGGCCGGCCGCGGAGATCGTCGCCACCGTCGCCGATCCGGTCGCCAGCCGGATCGCCACCGCGATCAGCCAGGCCAGCAGCAGGGCCGGTATCGACCAGTCCTTGGACACGTCCAGGACCATCTGGCCCACACCGCAGTCGATGAGGGTCTGCTTGAAGCCGCCGCCCGCGCCGACGATCAGCAGGATGCCGGCGATGGGCGCGAGCCCGTTGTCCACGAGGCGCGAGATCCGCTCCCTGCCGAAGCCCGCGGGCCGGCCCAGCGTGAAGATGCCGACGAGCACGGCGGCGAGCAGCGCGATCAGGGGCGAGCCGACGACGTCGAACACGCGCTGCACGGTGTGCTCGGGGTCGTCCACGACGATGTCGACGAGCGCCTTGGACAGCATCAGCACGACCGGCAGGAGGATGGTGGCCAGCGTGGCGCCGAAGCCCGGGCGCCTCTCCAGCTTCTCGGAGGGCCGCTCCGGCATCATGCGGTCGGGCGCGGGGACGTCGACCCAGCGGGCCGCGACCTTCGAGAACAGCGGACCCGCCACGACGACCGTCGGCACGGCGACGAGCACGCCGAGCGCCAGGGTCACGCCCAGGTTGGCGCCGACCGCGTCGATCGCGACCAGCGGGCCGGGGTGCGGCGGGACGAGTCCGTGCATCACCGACAGACCGGCCAGCGCCGGGATGCCGATCCGCATGAGCGAGTAGTTGCCCCGCTTGGCGACCATCAGCACCACCGGGATCAGCAGCACCACGCCCACCTCGAAGAACAGCGGCAGACCGATCACGGACGCGATCAGCACCATCGCCCACGGCATCGAGCGGCCGCCGGCCCTGGCGAGGATGGTGTCCACGATCTGGTCGGCGCCCCCGGAGTCCGCGAGCAGCTTGCCGAGGATCGCGCCCAGCGCGATCAGCACGCCCACCCCGGCGACCGTGGAGCCCAGCCCGGCGGTGAAGGAGGCGATGGCCTTGTCGAGGGGCGCCCCGGCGAACGCGCCGAGCGCGAGCGAGCCGATGGTCAGCGCCAGGAAGGCGTGCAGCTTGAACTTGGTGATGAGCAGGACGATCACGGCGATGCCCGCCAGGACGGCGATGCCCAGCTGTGCGTGGCCGGCCGAGGTGATCGGCTCGACCTTGTCCGCCGCCAGCATCTCGACGCTGAGTCTGGTCACGGGGTTTCCTTTTGCGGTTATCGGGACGGGGGAGGGTGCGGGGGGTTACGCGGCCGGGTCGGGGAGGCCGGCGAGCGCCGTCACGGCCCGGCCGGCGATGCTCTCGGGGCCGCCGCGGACGTCGACGCAGACGCCCGCCTCGTCGGCCTGGAGGGGCTGGAGGGCGGCGAACTGGGAGTCCAGCAGCGCGGTCGGCATGAAGTGGCCCTGCCGGTGCGCCATGCGGTCCTCGATCAGGGACCGGTCGCCCGCCAGGTGCACGAAGACGACTCCGGGGGCCGCGGCCCTGAGCCGGTCGCGGTACGACCGCTTCAGCGCCGAGCAGCTGACCACCCCGCCGAGCCCGGCCCGCTCGTCCGCCCAGGCCCCGATGGCGTCGAGCCACGGCCGGCGGTCGTCGTCGTCGAGCGGGACGCCGGCCGACATCTTGTCGATGTTGGCCTGCGGGTGGAAGTCGTCGCCCTCGGCGTACGGAACGCCCAGCCGGGCGGCGAGCAGTGGACCGATGGTGGTCTTGCCCGTGCCGGCGACGCCCATCACCACGACGACAGGGGGGGTGCGCATCTTCGCCTCGCTGTCTTCCTCGACACCTGACGCCAATGGACGCCGACGACACTGAAGCCGATTAGGTACGACGAATTCAAGAGGCTGTGACGAATAAGTCTGACTTTTTGGCTTCGTGATCTACCGCGTACTCTGTGTGCATGACCACTCCGGGCCGGGGTCTGCACGGCCGAGTACTGGACGCCCTGGGGCCCGCGATCACCGCGGGTGAGTACCCGCCCGGCAGCGTTCTGCGCACCGACGAACTGGCCCAGCGCTTCGACGTCTCCCGCTCCGTGATGCGCGAGGCGGTCCGTGTGCTGGAGTCCATGCACCTCGTCGAGTCCCGCCGTCGCGTGGGCGTCACGGTGCGCCCCAAGGCCGAGTGGAACGTCTACGACCCGCAGGTCATCCGCTGGCGGCTGGCCGGCGCCGACCGCCCGCACCAACTGCGCTCGCTCACCGTCCTGCGCTCGGCGGTCGAGCCGGTCGCGGCGGGCCTCGCGGCGACGCACGCCACGGCGGAGCAGTGCGCCGAGCTGACGCGGTGCGCGCTGGGCATGGTGGCCACCTCACGCGGCCACCGCCTCCAGGAGTACCTGGTCCACGACGTCGCCTTCCACCGGGTGATCCTCACCGCGTCCGGCAACGAGATGTTCGCCAGGCTCGGCGACGTCGTCGCGGAGGTGCTGGCCGGGCGCACCCATCACGAGGTCATGTTCGAGGACCCCGACCCGGCCGCCGTCACCCTGCACGTCCAGGTCGCCGAGGCGGTCCGCGAGGGCGACCCGGTACGCGCCGAACGCCTCACCCGCGAGATCACGGTCGGCGCCCTCCAGGAACTCGACATCCTGGCCCCCTGAGTCCCCTGAGCAAGCACCCTGAGCACCCGGAACCGCTCCGAGCACCCCGGAACTGCCCCGAGCACCCGGAACCGCCCCGAGCGCCCCGAGCCGTCCCTGACCGGCTTGACCGGCCCGCTTCAGGCCTGACCGGCCGGAACAGGCCTGACTGGCCCTGACCGGCGCGAATGCCTGACCGGCCCTGACGGCCCGACTCGGGCCTGACCGGCGTCGACCGGCCTGGACCGGCCCTGGCCGACGCGAATGCCTGACCGGCCCCTACGGGCCCGAATCAGGCTTGGGCCGGCTCCAACCGGCGCCAATCGGCCCGCTTCAGGCCTGACCAGCCGGAACAGGCCTGACTGGCCCTGACCGGCGCGAATGCCTGCCTAGCCCTGACGGCCCGAATCGGGCCTGACCGGCGTCGACCGGCCTGGACCGGCCCTGGCCGACGCGAATGCCTGACCGGCCCCTACGGGCCCGAATTAGGCCTGGGCCGGCTCCAACCGGCGCCAATCGGCCCGCATCAGGCCTGACCGGCCGGAACAGGCCTCACCGGACCTGACCGGCGCGAATGCCTGCCTAGCCCTGACGGCCCGAATCGGGCCCGACCGGCCCCTACGGGCCCGAATTAGGCCTGGGCCGGCCCCAACCGGCCACCAGTGGGCCCGAATCGGGCATGACCGGCCGGAACCAGGTGTGACCGGCCCCGACCGATCCTGGTCCGCCGCGACGGGCCTCAGCGCGCTCCCGCGCCCGGCTCGGGGAACTCCCCGTCCACGTACGCCCAGGCCCCGCCCACCCGCTCGAACCGGCTGCGCTCGTGCAGCGTGCCGCCCCGGTAGGAGGCCCGGAACTCCACGACGCCGGACGTGTGGAACGCGGTGCCGTCGGACGTCGCGAGGATCTCCAGCCCCGTCCACCGCGTCCCGGGATCCGGCTCCAGCCGCTCCGGCCGGGTCCGCGGATGCCAGGTCCGCAGCAGGTAGGGCACGTCCCCGCGCACGAACGCGCTGTAGCGCGAGCGCATCAGCGCCTCGGCGGTGGGGGCGGTCACGGCACCGCCGCCCGCGTGGTAGCGCCCGCAGCACGCCTCGTAGGACGCGGGCAGCCCGCACGGGCAGCCGGCGGGCACGGAGGCGGCGGCTCGCTGCCGCGGACGGGCGGAACGTCGGACCATGCCCCCATTGTGCCCGCCCCCGCATCCCGGAGAGCCGGGGGAGGGCCGTGGGACATCGCCCCGCACGGGGCCGTCACCGCGTTCCCGTGGAGCGCTACGCGCCCCGGTCCGCCCACCGGACCGGGTGCTCCCGGACCGGGTGCTCACGGGCAGGGGAGCCGCTCCACGCACACGAGCGAGGGCCGCGACCAGTGGTCGCGGCCCTCGCTCTTTCATGTGTCCGAGGGGGGACTTGAACCCCCACGCCCGATAAAGGGCACTAGCACCTCAAGCTAGCGCGTCTGCCATTCCGCCACCCGGACAAGGTGTCTGTCGTGCGGGGTTTCCCTCGCGGCGACGTCGTAAACATTACCAGGCTTTCCGCAGTGCCCGATCACGGGATGCGGGCCCCCGGCGGGCGGCGCGGCGTGCACGGTGTGTGACGGGCCGGGACCGGTCTTGGGCCGGGACCCGGGAGAGAGGGAGGATGAGAGGACCCACCAGCAGTGACAGCGGGAGGAACCAGCGTGAGCGCGACGGACGACACGGCCAGGACCGTCACCGGCGAGGACGAGGTCGTGGACCTCTGCCGCGAGCTGATCCGGATCGACACCAGCAACTACGGCGACCACTCGGGCCCCGGCGAGCGCAAGGCGGCCGAGTGGGTCGCCGAGAAGCTCGCCGAGGTGGGCCTCGAACCCGAGATCTTCGAATCCCATCCGGGCCGCGCCTCCACGGTGGCCCGCATCGCGGGCGAGGACCCGTCGAGGCCGGCCCTGCTCATCCACGGCCATCTCGACGTCGTCCCGGCCAACGCGGCCGACTGGACCCACCACCCCTTCTCCGGCGAGGTCGCCGACGGCTGCGTGTGGGGCCGCGGCGCGGTCGACATGAAGGACATGGACGCGATGACGCTGGCCGTCGTCCGCGACCGCCTGCGCTCCGGGCGCAGGCCCCCGCGCGACATCGTGCTGGCGTTCCTGGCCGACGAGGAGGCCGGCGGCACCTACGGCGCCCGCCACCTCGTCGACCGCCACCCCCACCTCTTCGACGGCGTCACCGAGGCGATCAGCGAGGTGGGCGGCTTCTCGTTCACGGTGAGCGAGGAGCGGCGGCTCTATCTCGTCCAGACGGCCGAGAAAGGCATGCACTGGATGAAGCTGACCGTGGCCGGTACCGCGGGCCACGGCTCGATGATCCACCGGGACAACGCCATCACCGAGCTGTCCGAGGCCGTCGCACGGCTCGGCCGGCACACCTTCCCCGTCCGGGTCACCAAGACGACCCGGGCCTTCCTCGACGAGCTGGGCGACGCCCTGGGCACCCCGCTGGACCCCGAGGACATGCAGGCGACGCTGGCCCGGCTCGGCGGCATCGCCAAGCTGATCGGCGCGACCCTGAGCAACACCGCCAACCCGACCCAGCTCGGCGCCGGCTACAAGGTCAACGTCATCCCCGGCGAGGCCACCGCGCACGTCGACGGACGGTTCCTGCCGGGGTACGAGGACGAGTTCCTGGCCGACCTCGACCGGATCCTCGGCCCGAACGTGCGCCGCGAGGACGTGCACTCCGACAAGGCGCTGGAGACGTCCTTCGACGGGGCGCTGGTCGAGGCCATGCAGTCCTCGCTGCTCGCCGAGGACCCCACGGCGAAGGCGGTCCCGTACATGCTCTCGGGCGGCACCGACGCCAAGTCCTTCGACGACCTCGGCATCCGTGGGTTCGGCTTCGCCCCGCTCAAGCTTCCGCCGGAGCTGGACTTCGCCGGCATGTTCCACGGCGTCGACGAGCGGGTGCCGGTGGACGGGCTCAAGTTCGGGGTGCGCGTGCTGGACCGCTTCATCGACGCCTCCTGAAATGTCCCGGTGAAACGAGATTTCACCAGGCTCCGGCCGCGCCGGGAAAATCGTCCGCCTGTACGGGCGCGACTGGGAAGAGTGAATGCGCCGATAAACTCGTAGCCTCATTAATTCCGCCTCGTTACTGGTGACATGCGATCCGCTGCTTGGGGTCGCTTTGCCAACTAGGAGGAATAATGATCAAGAAGGTCGTCGCTGCTGCGGCTGCCACTGGTGGGCTGGTTCTCGCGGGTGCGGGCCTCGCCGTCGCCGACGCCGGTGCCCAGGGTGCCGCGGTGGGCTCCCCGGGTGTGGTGTCCGGCAACGTCATCCAGGTTCCCGTGCACGTCCCGGTGAACGTCTGCGGCAACACGATCTCGGTGATCGGGCTGCTGAACCCCGCCTTCGGCAACACCTGCGTCAACGACTGACGTCGACCCGCTGAGGGGTCGTCCACACCGTCGGCCCCGGAGCGCACCCCATGCGCTCCGGGGCCGACCGGTCTTTTCCCGAAGGAAAGACCGAAGACTTCGAAAATCCCGAACAAATCGAACAGCTGCAATGATGCGAGCGATTCGGGACGCGGACGAAATGGAAAGCAGGGATTCAGCAATGCGACAGGTCACCCGCAAAAGCCTCATGACCGTGGCGGCGGCAACGGGGGTGATCGCCGCCGCCGGCGGCTACGCCCACGCCGACGCCGGCGCGAACGGCTACGCCACCGACTCGCCCGGCGTCCTGTCGGGCAACTCGGTGCAGGCGCCGATCAACGTTCCCGTCAACGTGTGCGGCAACACCGTCGACGTCGTCGGGGCCCTCAACCCGACCTTCGGCAACTCCTGCGTCAACAAGGGCGGCGGCGCCCCCTCGCGCGGATACGGCGAGCACCGGGGCGGCGCCGGCCACTCCGGGAGCCATGGCGGGAACCAGGGCGGGAACCAGGGCGCAGGCCACAACGGCGGCCACGCCGGAGGACACAACAGCGGCCACAACGGCGGTCACGGCGGCCACAACGGCGGTCACGGCGGCTACGACGGTGGTCACGGCGGCTCCGGGGGTGCGCAGGCCGGCGGCCACACGGGCGGATCGCCGGGCGTCGGCTCCGGCAACCACGTCCAGGCGCCGGTCGACGTGCCGGTGAACGTGTGCGGCAACGGCATCGACGTCGTCGGGATCCTCAACCCGAGCTTCGGCAACGACTGCGCCAACGACAGCGGTCCCGGCATGCACACGCCCCCGTCCCGCGGCCACGAGACCCCGGGCAGGCCCGGCGGCCACGACCACGGCAAGCCGGGCGTGTCCACCCCGTCCCACCCCGGCGGCGTGCCGTCCACCCCCCACCACGTGACGCCGGCCGGCGCCTCCTCCGTGCACGGGCCCGCCGTCCGGGCCCCGCAGCTCGCGCACACGGGCAGCGAGATGCCGATGGGCCTCGTCCTGCCGGTCGGCGCGGGCGCGCTGCTCGCGGGCGCGGTGCTCTACCGCAAGGCGCGCCCCTCCGCGTAAGCGGTCCGGGCGCCCACAACGGAGCGGGCCCCGCCTCGGCGGGGCCCGCTCCGTTTTCCGTCTCTCACCTCACCAGGTGGCACGCACCTGGCGGATGATCCGCCGGCGCAACCGCACCCTGCGGCTGCCGTCGCGCAGCAGGCTCAGGCGGTCCAACTCCCAGTGTCCGTACTCGGCATGGTCGGTCAGCAGTCGCGTCGCCTCCTTGCGGGAGACCCCGCGCGGCACGTAGACGTCGACGAATTCGTATTCCGGCATCGCATCTATTGTGCGGGCTGGGGCCCGGTACGGATAGCGTCTGCACTATGTCTGATGCTGCGCAGCCCACCGCTGCCGAGGTACGCGCCGCCGCCGAGGCGGTCAAGACCGCGCTCGACCGCCACCTGGCCGCGGTCGAACGCAGGACGGGAGAGGACGACCCGGCTGTCAACGAGGCGTTCAACGAGCTGGCCGCGGCCGCCGAGGTGTACGACGAACTGCTCTACGACCGGTACGACGAGGTCACGCCCTTCGAGATCCCCGGCGCGGAGGACTCCCTGCCGCCGTACGCGGGGCCGGAGGAGCCGAACGGGCTGAGCGTGCTCATCCGCCGCGACTACGCCGTCGCCGAACCGCAGCGGCTGCTGGCGCAGGCGCAGCGGGTGGAGGCGGCGGACGAGGAGGCCGCCGGCGCCGGGGCCGCGAGCACCGTGCACGGAGCGCTGGGCATCCTGTTCGGCGAGTTCGAGGCGGACGAGATCGCCTCCCGGCACAAGGAGTTCGGCCTGGAGGAGGGCGACTCCACGCTGTGGGTGCTGGCCGCCGACGAACCGCCCGAGCCGGGGGAGTGGCTCGAGGCCCCGTTCGACGACGCCGACCCCGAGCGCGTGGTCTGCCGCTTCGACGTCAGCTCGGTCTTCGACGAACTGGACGACGACCCCGACGACGAAGCCGACGACGTCGAGGACGAGGAGCTGGAGACGCTGGACGCGGACCGCTAGCGACCGCACCGCGACCGGCCGCCCGCACCCGACGGCACGGGCGGCCGCCCGGTGACGGGCCCGGCGAGCCCACCGGGTGACCGGCTCCCGGTGACCGGCGCCGAACGATCGGCGTCAGGCGACCGGCGGCCGCTACGGGAGGCGGTGGCGTCGGATCGCCCGCACTTCCGGGCGTCAGGGGGACGGAGGCCGGGACGGCGGCGGTCGTGGAGGGGGAGACCCCTTCACGACCGCCGCCTTTCGCGCTACCGCGCCGCCGGGAGCTGGGTGCGCAGCAGCACCGGCAGGCGCGTCGTGCGCGGTTTCGCGGGAACCTCCGCGACCGCCCGCGGCAGGGCCTGCTCCACTCCGTGCACCACCGACAGATGACGCTCCGCCCGGCCGAAGGCCGTGTACACCCAGGGGCGGGACAGGGCTCGCGCCCCGTCCCCGGGCAGCACCACGACCGCCGCGGGCCACCGGCTGCCGACGGCCTGGTGAGCGGTGAGCGCCCACCCGTGGCGCACGGTCTGCTCCACCCGTTCCCTCGGGACGACGACGGGGACGTCCGCGCACGTCAGGTGCAGCCCGTCCGCGTCGGCCGTCACCACCCGGCCGGTCACCGTACGGCCCGGCGCGGGGGAGTAGGCGATCCGGTCGCCGGGGTCGAAGCCGCCGAAGCGGCCGGGGCCGGGATTGAGCCGTTCCTTCAGAGCCGTGTTGAGAGCACGGGTACCGGCCGCGCCGCCGTGTCCCGGCGTGATCACCACCGCTTCGTCGGACGTGATCCCGAAGGCCCGCGGCACCGAGTCGGCGAGGAGCTGCACCGTGCGGTGGACGGCCTCGCCCGCGTCGCGCACCGGCACGATCACGATCTCCTTGCCCGGTGCGTCGACCTGGTTCAGCTCGCCGATGCCGACCCCGGACACCAGCTCGCCGAGCGGGCCGGGGTCGGGGACGCGCGAGGCGACCTGGGGGCAGGCGCGCGCCGCGAGCAGGTCGGCGAAGACCCGGCCGGGCCCCGCCGACCACAGCACCGCCGGGTCGCCGCTGAGCACCAGGCGTGCCCCGTCCGGCAGGGACTCGGCGAGCATCGCGGCGCTCTCCACGTCCAGTTGCGGCGCGTCGAGCACGATCAGCAGGTCCAGCGCGAAGGCCCCGTCGCCGTCCCGGCCCGGACCCTCGGCGCCGGAGAGGAGACCGGGGACGGTCACCACCGCGCCGTCCGGGGCCGCCTCGCCGAGGAGGGCCGTGAATCGCCGTCGGCCGTCGGAGGTGTGGCACGCGGCGACGGCGCGCAGGCCCAGTCGGAGGGCAGCGGTGAGGAGCGCGGCGGGCTCGGCGCGGGCGGCCTCGCCCCCGGTGTGCAGCACCAGCCCGTGCCCGGCCACGGCGCGGATCAGTTCGGCGGTGCTGCCGGACGTGCCGGCGGCCGCGGGCTCCCACGGTGCGGACGCCTCCTTGGCCAGGGAGTTGACCACGCGGGCCAGGGCGTCGGCCAGGCTCTCCTCGGCGAGCGCGTACCGCTCCAGGCCGACCAGCACCCGGACCGGCCGGGCCTCCTCGCCCTCCGGCCCGTCGTCTCCCTGCTCCCCCTTCTCCCTCTGCTCGGCGTGGGAGCCGTGTTCGCGGTGGCCGCCCGGCACGGAGGCCGCGTCCGGACGATCGGCCGCAGGCGCGTCGTCCAGGGCGTCCTGGAAGACCAGGGCCTCTCCTTCGGCCAAGGTGCTCTGTACGGCCGCGTCGGCGTCCGGCACGGCCTGCCGTACGAGTGCGGCGGTGAGCGTGGGCAGCTCCAGGGCCGTGTGCCCGGCCAGCGCGGCCTGCTCCAGCAGCCAGACCGTCACGGCGCGGCCGCGCCGCTCGTCGTCGGGGGCGCACTGCGGGCCCAGCAGCGCCCGCGCGAACCCGTCGGCCTGCTCGGGCCGGACGCCGGGGACCCGCAGCAACTGCCACGGGTCCTCGCGCAGGACGTCCTCGGCGCCCTCGCCGAGCGCGGCGGCGGCCTGTGCCGCGAGCGCCTCGGGCGCGCCGCCGCCGGCCAGCACGCGCCGCACGCCCTCGACGGTGTCGGCCGCCGGAGCCGACGGGAGGGACTCGGCGGGCGCGGGCTGCGGCCGCCGGACCGGCTCGGGCACGGCGCGGCGCGGGGCGGGTTCCGCGCCGAAGACCGTGGCCGGGGGCGTGGCCCCGCCCTCCACAGCCCGAACCGCGGCCAGCAGATCGGCCGCCTTCCCGCTGAGCTTGGCCCCGGCGGCGATGGGGGCCGCCTTCTCGGCCTTGCGCCGCGCGATCCGCTCCCGCTCCAGCTTCTGCGCGGCGAGTTCGGCCTGCGCCTCGGAGAGCTGCGCGGCGGCCTCCGCCGCGGCCGCGGCCTCGGCGGTCGAGGAAGCACTGCCGTCGCCGTCGCCCTCACCGTCCTCGTCGGCCGCGCCGGCATCGGTGTCGCCCGCGAGGGCCTCCGCGTCGTCGGCGGAGCCCTCCGGGCCCGTACCGGCGCTCTCGCCGTCTTTCGGGGACGTGGTTCCGTCGGCCCGGGGTGCCGCCGCGTCGGCCTCGGAGGCGCGGGCGTCGCCCGCACGGTCCGGGCCGCCGGGGCCGTCCGACGCGGTGCCCGTCCCGGCGTTCGCGTCCTCGGCGGCGGCCGGCGTTCCGGGCTCCTCGGCGGCGTCCGGCCCCGCCGGTGCGGCGTTCTCCGTGCTCTGCGGGGAATCCGGCTCCGTGCTCACAGCGTGCTCCAGTCGTGATCGGGATAGCGGTGCACGGGCGCCGACACGTCGTCGAGGGCCCGGCAGATCTCGTCAGGAAGACTAAGCGCCTCCACTGACAAAGCCGCCGTGAGCTGCTGCGCGTTGCGCGCGCCGACGATCGGGGCGGCCACGCCCGGCCGGTCGCGCACCCAGGCCAGGGCCACCTGAAGGGGCGTCACCGCCAGCCCGTCCGCCGCCGTCGCCACGGCGTCGACGATCCGGCTAGCGGTGTCGTCCAGATAGGGCTCGACGAAACGCGCGAAGTGCTCGGAGGCGCCGCGCGAGTCGGGCGGCAGGGCGTCCCCGCGGTACTTGCCGGTGAGGACGCCCCGGCCGAGGGGAGAGGAGGGCAGCAGGCCGACGCCCAGGTCGAGCGCGGCCGGCAGCACCTCGCGTTCGATGCCGCGTTGCAGCAGCGAGTACTCCATCTGCGTCGCCGCCAGCCGCGTCCGCGTTCCCGGCGCGGCGAGCTGCCAGGTGGCCGCCTTGGCGAGCTGCCAGCCGCAGAAGTTGGAGACGCCCGCGTACCGGGCGCGGCCGCTGGCAACGGCGATGTCCAGCGCCTGGAGGGTCTCCTCCAGCGGGGTGTCCGGGTCGAAGGCGTGCACCTGCCATATGTCGACGTGGTCCGTGCCCAGCCGGGAGAGGGAGGCGTCGAGAGCGGCGAGCAGATGACCCCGTGAGCCGTCGAAGCGCCGGTCCGGGTCGGGCACGCTGCCCGCCTTCGTGGAGACGACCAGGTCCCGGCGCGGCACCAGCCCGTCCATGAGCCGCCCGAGCAGGTACTCGGCGTCCCCGTCGCCGTACACGTCGGCCGTGTCGACCAGGGTCCCGCCCGCCTCCCAGAACGTCTTCATGACGTCCGCGGCGTCGTGCTCGTCGGTGCCGCGTCCCCAGGTGAGGGTGCCGAGCCCGATGCGGGACACACGCAGGCCGGTGCGGCCGAGATGCCTCTGCTCCATGGACGCCGAGATTACTGGCCAGAACTGGGCGGTGGGTTGCCTGTGGACAACCGGATCCGGGGACGGCGGACCGGGTTCCGCGCAGGCCGCGACGCCGGCGCCGGCCCGCGCGACCCTCGCCACACCGTCTCCCGGCCCCGCGCCCCCCGCGCTAAGGTCTGCGCAACAGCGTCGTTACTGATCAGTAAGGGGATCGGCCATGCAGCTCGGGATCAACCTCGGCTACTGGGGTGCCGGAATGGACGGCGACAACCTCGCCGTCGCCCAGGAGGCCGACCGCCTCGGGTACGCCGTCTGCTGGGCCGCCGAGGCCTACGGGTCGGACGCGGCCACCGTGCTCACCTGGGTCGCCGCGCAGACCGAGCGGATCGACGTCGGCTCTGCCATCTTCCAGATCCCCGCGCGTCAGCCCGCCATGACCGCGATGACCGCCGCCACGCTCGACTCCCTCTCCGGCGGCCGCTTCCGGCTCGGTCTCGGCGTCTCCGGGCCGCAGGTCTCCGAGGGCTGGTACGGCGTCAAGTTCGACAAGCCGCTGTCCCGCACCCGCGAGTACGTCGAGATCGTCCGCAAGGCGATGACGCGTGAGCGGCTGTCGTACGAGGGCGCGCACTGGACGCTGCCGCTGCCCGGTGGCCCCGGCAAGCCGATCAAGCTGACGGTGCACCCCGAGCGCGAGCACATCCCGCTGTACATCGCGGCGATCGGCCCGAAGAACCTGGAGCAGACCGGCGAGATCGCCGACGGCGCACTGCTCATCTTCCCGTCCGCCGACCACCTCGAGGACACCGCGATCAGGCACCTGCGGGCCGGACGCGAGAAGGCGGGCAAGACCCTGGAGGGCTTCGACGTCTGCCCGACGCTGCCGCTGGCCCTCGGCGAGGACAAGGACGTCGAGCGCCTCGCCGACACCTTCCGTCCCTACACCGCGCTCTACGTCGGCGGCATGGGCAGCCGCAAGCAGAACTTCTACAACCAGCTGGCGCAGCGGATGGGCTACGAGGCGGCGGCCGCCGACATCCAGGACAAGTACCTGTCCGGCGACAAGCAGGGCGCGGCGGCCGCGGTCCCCCACGAGCTGATCGACCGCACCACGCTGCTGGGCTCGGTGGAGCGGATCGCCGACCGCATGAAGGCCTACGCGGCCGCCGGCGTCACCACCCTCACCCTGGCCCCGGCGGGCTTCGCCCTGGAGGAGCGGCTGGCCTCGCTGCGGGCGGGCGTGCAGGCCGCGGAGCTGGCCGGCCTGGTGTAACCGGACGGAGCGGGCTCGCGCGGACGGCTCCCGCGGACGACGGCGCGGGAAGGCACGCGCGAGAAGACCGCGGGAGCCGCGCGGGGGAAGTTTCAGCGGCCGTGGTGGGGGCTCGGGGGTCTTCCCCGCCACGGCCGTCACGCAGCACAACGCGCCGCGCGGCGCCTGGTTACGCTCCACGGCCGACTCCCGGCGTCCCTCTTTCGGCGGAGTCGGCCGACACTGCTGTTGCAGCGCCCGACGGGCCGCACTTGACTCGTTCCTTGCGGAACCTTGCGGAATGCTGCGCAGTGCGGAGAGGGGCCCACGATGCTTTCGGCCAAGAGTCTGTTCCAGGAGATCCTCGACGACGACGAGTCCTTCGCGCTGTTCTGCTCGATCGCGGCCGGCGGCGAGTCGCAGGGGGGCTGGGAGAACGGCCGGATCGCCGCCCTCGTCCCGCCCGCCGAACGCGCCCTCGCCCCCAAGATCGCCCGCCACGGAGCCGACGAGGACAAGCACGGGCGGATCTTCCGCGCCCTGCTGCGCAAACGCGGCCTCGACCCGGTGCCCGTCCCGCCCGACACCGACTACACGATGCTCCTGGAGCAGGGCGGCATCGGCCTCTCCCACGACCGCCTCAGGGCCGAGCGGCCCCTGACGGTGCCCGACGTCGTCACCTACCTCTCCCACAGCCGGGTCACCGAACAGCGCGCCGCCGAGCAGATGGCCCTGCTGCGCAGGCACTTCGCCGATCACCCCGACATCGGCCGCGCCGTCAGGATGATCGCCGCCGACGAGGACAACCACCTCGCGTACTGCCACGAGGAACTGCTGCGCCTCGCCCGCGCGGGGCACGGACGCGACATCCAGCGCACCCTGCGCGCGTGCGCGCTCGCCGAGATCCGCGTCTACCGCGACGTGAGCCTGGCCGTCATGGCCCACATGGGCCGCATCCTCGGCTGGTCCAGGGCGCGCGCGGTCCTCCTCGCGGCGGGCATCCACGCCGTCTACGCGTGGGAGCGGTTCACCGGCTGGCGGCGGATGGTCTCCCTGGAGACGCCCGAACGCCGCGACGCCCTCGGCGGCCCCGCCACCGCGGCCCCCGAGTACGCCTGACCCGCGTCAGCCGCCTGACCTGCCTGACCTGCGCTGCCCGACCGGCCCCCCGGTCCGACCGGTCCGCCCGGTCGCGCCGCCCTTTCGGCGCGGGCGTTCGCTTCGGGCGGCCGGCCCGGCGGGCGGGCGCGCTACAGCCAGCCGCGGCGCTTGAACATCCGGAACAGCAGCAGCTCCAGCACGCCCATCACCACGATCACCACCGGATACGACCACACCCAGTGCAGCTCCGGCATGTGCTCGAAGTTCATGCCGTAGATCCCCGCGATCATCGTGGGGACCGCCGCCATGGCCGCCCACGCCGAGATCTTCCGCATGTCGTCGTTCTGCCGGACGCTCATCTGCGCCAGATGCGCCGAGAGGATGTCCGTCACCAGCCGGTCCAGCCCCTCCACGGACTCGTTCACGCGCGTGAGGTGGTCGCTGACGTCCCGGAAGAACGGCCGCGCCTTGTCGTTGACGAACGGCACGCCGGGGCCGGACACGCTGCCCCCCGCCAGCCGGGTCAGCGGCGGCCCCAGCGGGCCCGTCGCCCGACGGAACTCCAGGATCTGCCGCTTGAAGGTGTAGATCCGCGACGCGGTGTTGCGCGAGCCCCCGCCGTCCGGCGAGAACACCTCCGCCTCCAGCTCCTCCAGGTCGGTCTGCAACTCCGTCGCCACGTCCAGGTAGTGGTCCACGGTCGCGTCGGCGATCGCGTACACGACCGCCGTGGGCCCCTTGGCGAGCAGCTTGCGCTCGTGTTCCAGCCGGTGCCGCACGGCGGCGAGCGGCGCGCCCTCGCCGTGCCGGACGGTCACCACGAACGAGTCCCCGAGGAAGACCATCACCTCGCCGGAGGTGACCGTGTCGCTCTTCGTCTCGTAGACGACGGGCTTGAACACCAGGAACAGCGAGTCGTCGTACACCTCCAGCTTGGGCCGCTGATGGGCCTTGAGCGCGTCCTCGACGGCCAGCGGGTGCAGCCCGAACTCCCGCGTGACGAGGTCGAACTCCTTCTCGGTGGGCTCGTGCAGCCCCACCCAGACGAAGCCGCCCCCGGCCCGCGCCTCGTCCACGGCGTCCGAGAAGTCCTCCGGACCCTCCGTGCGACGTCCGTCGCGGTAGATGGCGCAGTCCACGATCACCGGAGGCGTCCTCCCTTCGAGCGCTCGTCGGCGCACACGCGCGTGCGCCTACCCTGGGCCGCATGCCCACGTTGATCCTCGTCCGGCACGGCCGGTCCACCGCCAACACCTCCGCAGTGCTCGCCGGCTGGACGCCCGGCGTCGCCCTCGACGAACGCGGAGCCGCACAGGCCGCCGCGCTGCCGGGGCGGCTCGCGGCGCTGCCGATCGCGGAGGTCGTCACCAGCCCCCTGCAACGCTGCCAGGAGACGCTGGGCCCCCTGCTCGCCGCCCGGCCCGCCCTGCGCGCGCACACCGACGAGCGGATCGGGGAGTGCCACTACGGCGACTGGTCGGGCCGCAAGCTCGCCGAGCTGACGGACGAGCCGCTGATGGAGATCGTGCAGTCGCACCCCTCCGCGGCCGCCTTCCCGGGCGGCGAGTCCCTGCGGAGCATGCAGACCCGCGCCGCCGAGGCGGTGCGCGAGTGGAACGCGCGAGTGGAACGCGACCACGGCGCCGACGCCGTCTATCTGATGTGCTCGCACGGGGACATCATCAAGTCGCTCGTCGCGGACGCACTGGGGCTTCATCTCGACCTCTTCCAACGGATCTCTGTGGAACCTTGTTCCATCACGGCGATCCGTTACACCCGGCTGCGCCCCTTTCTCGTGCGCCTCGGCGACACCGGCGACCTCGCCTCCCTGGCGCCGCGCGAGGAGCCGCCCACGGGGGACGCCCCGGTCGGGGGCGGTGCGGGCGCACCGTGATCGTCGGCCGCAGTAGGGTGAAGCGGTCCGCGAACGCGCGCGTACCCGCGGGGACGTCTCCCCACGCGTCCCCAGTGCCACGATGACCCACGACTTCCATGGAGACAGGACGTGTCCCGTCAGGTGTTCCTCTACGACCCCCCGGACCGTTTCGTGGCCGGTACGGTCGGGCTGCCCGGGCGCCGCACCTTCTTCCTCCAGGCCACCGCCGCCGGTCGGGTGACCAGCGTGGCCCTGGAGAAGACGCAGGTCGCCGCGCTCGCCGAGCGCATGGACGAACTGCTGGACGAGGTCGTACGCCGCAGCGGCGGCAGCGCCATGGTGCCCGCCGTGTCGCCCGCCGAGAACAGCGACACCGCTCCCCTCGACACCCCGATCGAGGAGGAGTTCCGGGTCGGCACCATGGCCCTCGCCTGGGACGGCGAGGAACAGCGCATGATCGTCGAGGCGCAGGCCCTCGTGGAACTCGAGGCCGACTCCGAGGAGGACCTCGCCGAGGCCGAGGAGCGCCTCCTCCAGGACGAGGAGAACGGTCCCCCGATGCTGCGGGTCCGGCTCACCGGCGCCCAGGCGCGGGCCTTCGCCAAGCGCGCCCTCGACGTCGTCAACGCCGGCCGGCCGCCGTGCCCGCTGTGCAGTCTGCCGCTCGACCCGGAAGGACACGTATGTCCGCGCCAGAACGGATACCGCCGGGGAGCGTGACGACCACCGACCCGGCCCTCGCCGGCCTCCTCGCCCACGGCGGGCTCACGGTCCGCGGACGCATCCGCGACGCCTCGAACGCGGCCCTGTACTGCACCGTCGCCCACGAGGGCCGCGAGGCCGCCTGCGTCTACAAGCCGGTCGCGGGGGAGCGGCCCCTGTGGGACTTCCCCGACGGCACCCTCGCCGGGCGCGAGGTCGCCGCGTACGAGGTCTCGGAGGCCACCGGATGGGGCCTCGTCCCGCCCACCGTGCTGCGGGACGGGCCGCACGGCGAGGGCATGTGCCAGCTGTGGGTCGAGACGGCCCCCGAGTCCGAGTTGCTGGCCCTGGTGGACGGCGACGAGCCCGGGCCCGGCTGGAAGGCGATCGGCTTCGCCGAGGTCGGCGAGGGCCGCACCGCGCTGCTGGTGCACGCCGACGACGAACGGCTGCGCCGGCTCGCCGTGCTGGACGCCGTCATCAACAACGCCGACCGCAAGGGCGGCCATCTGCTGCCCACCGCCGACGGCCGCCTGTACGGCATCGACCACGGCGTCGCCTTCAACGCCGAGAACAAGCTGCGCACGCTCCTGTGGGGCTGGGCCGGCGAGCCCCTGACCGCCGAGGCCGTCGAGGTCCTCCAGGGCCTCAGAAGCGCCCTGGAACCCGGCGGACGGCTGTCCTCCGCGCTGAGCGGGCTCATCACCCCCGCCGAGATCGACGCCACCCGCGCGCGGACCGAGGCCCTGCTCGCCGCCGGGACCCACCCCGAGCCGAGCGGCGACTGGCCCGCGATCCCCTGGCCCCCGGTCTAGAAGGCCGATGAAGACGTTGGGACAGGGGGCGTCACAGCGGCCGGCGACCGGCAAGAGCGCCTTCCCGGCCATCCGGCCGCTCCGGTTCGTACGCGCAACTGCCGTCCGGTTACGCTCATGACATGCATGCCTGGCCCGCTTCCGAGGTCCCCGCCCTGCCCGGTCAGGGCCGCGACCTGAGGATCCACGACACCGCGACCGGCGGTACGGTCTCCCTCGACCCCGGTCCCGTCGCCCGAATCTACGTCTGCGGCATCACGCCGTACGACGCGACCCACATCGGCCACGCGGCGACCTACAACGCGTTCGACCTCGTCCAGCGCGTGTGGCTCGACACCAAGCGGCAGGTCCACTACGTCCAGAACGTCACCGACGTCGACGACCCCCTCCTGGAGCGGGCCGAACGCGACGGCGTCGACTGGGTCGCCCTCGCCGAGAAGGAGACGGCCCTCTTCCGCGAGGACATGACCGCCCTGCGGATGCTCCCGCCGCGGCACTACATAGGCGCGGTCGAGGCCATACCCGGCATCGTCCCGCTCGTCGAGCGGCTGCGGGACGCGGGCGCCGCCTACGAACTCGACGGCGACGTCTACTTCTCCGTCGAGGCCGATCCCGACTTCGGCAAGGTCGCGAACCTGGACGTCGCGACCATGCGCGCGCTGTCCGCCGAACGCGGCGGCGACCCCGAGCGCCCCGGGAAGAAGAACCCGCTCGACCCCATGCTGTGGATGGCCGCCCGCGAGGGCGAGCCCAGCTGGGACGGCGGCTCGCTCGGCCGCGGCCGGCCCGGCTGGCACATCGAGTGCGTGGCCATCGCCCTGGACCACCTGGGCATGGGCTTCGACGTCCAGGGCGGCGGCTCCGACCTCGCCTTCCCGCACCACGAGATGGGCGCCTCCCACGCACAGGCCCTCACCGGCGAGTTCCCCATGGCCAAGGCGTACGTGCACGCCGGCATGGTCGCTCTCCACGGCGAGAAGATGTCCAAGTCCAGGGGCAACCTCGTCTTCGTCTCCAGGCTCCGGCAGGACGGCGTCGACCCCGCCGCCATCCGGCTCGCCCTCCTCGCGCACCACTACCGCGCCGACTGGGAGTGGACCGACCAGGTGCTGGCGGACGCCGAGGCCCGGCTCGGCCGCTGGCGCGCCGCGGTCTCGCGGCCCGACGGACCGCCCGCCGAGGCGCTCGTCGAGGAACTGCGCGACGCCCTCGCCGCGGACCTCGACGCCCCCGCCGCGCTCGCCGCCGTCGACCGCTGGGCGGCGCTCCAGCAGGAGACGGGCGGCACCGACATCGGCGCCCCCGGCATCGTCTCGCGGGCGGTGGACGCCCTGCTCGGCGTGGCGCTCTGACACCTCGGCAGCTGAACGAAAGGGGCGCCTCCCGGGGCGCCCCTTTCGTTCAGCTGCCGTTCACGGCCTCGGCGCCCGCCGCCGGTTCACGACGCCCGCGCGGTCGACGACCGCGACCGGCCGCCGCCCCCGTGCGGCCGCCGTCCCGCGAGTCGCCGCCCCGCCGGACGCCGTCCCGTCGACCGCTGTCCCGGCGGGCCGCTCAGTCGTCCGAGGACTCGCCGTCGTCCGGGGTCTCACCGCTCGGCTTCGGCGGCTTGGGGGGCCGGGTGCGCTCCCCGGGGTCGGGCGGCCCGCCGCCGTCCCGCCGCCGCAGGTAGCGCTCGAACTCGCGGGCGATCGCCTCGCCCGACGCCTCCGGCAGTTCCGCGGTGTCCCGCGCCTCTTCCAGCGTCTGCACGTACTCGGCGACCTCGGTGTCCTCGGCGGCCAGCTGGTCCACGCCCACCTGCCAGGCCCGCGCGTCCTCGGGCAGTTCGCCCAGCGGGATGCGCACGTCGATCAGGTCCTCCAGGCGGTTGAGGAGGGCCAGCGTCGCCTTCGGGTTCGGCGGCTGCGAGACGTAGTGCGGCACGGCCGCCCAGAGGCTCACCGCGGGCACCCCCGCGTGCGCGCACGCCTCCTGGAGGACGCCGACGATGCCCGTGGGGCCCTCGTACTTGGTCTCCTCCAGGTCCATCCGCTGCGCCAGATCGGCGTCCGACGTCGTCCCGCTGATCGGCACCGGACGCGTGTGCGGGGTGTCGCCGAGCAGCGCGCCCAGGACGACCACCAGCTCCACGCCCAGCTCGTGGGCGAAGCCCAGCAGCTCGTTGCAGAACGAGCGCCAGCGCATGGACGGTTCGATGCCGCGCACGAGCACCAGGTCGCGGGGCTTGTCACCGCCGACCCGCACGACCGACAACCTTGTCGTGGGCCATGTGATCTTGCGCACGCCGGCGTCCATCCACACCGTGGGCCGGTTCACCTGGAAGTCGTAGTAGTCCTCGGCGTCCAGCGCCGCGAACACCTCGCCCTTCCATTCCCGCTCCAGATGCGCGACCGCGGTGGAGGCGGCGTCGCCGGCATCGTTCCAGCCCTCGAACGCGGCCACCATGACCGGGTCGATCAGCTCGGGAACCCCCTCGAGCTCGATCACCCAGCGCCTCCTTCCGACGTGCCCTCGCTTGACCACCCAACCTTACGGCGTTCTGCGGGGGCGCCCGCAGCCCCCTTGCACGGGGGAGTGACCGGATCACTGCCCCGATCACCGCCCCCGGACACCCCTCGGCGCCCGCGTCCGCGACCGGCCGGGAGAACCGCGCCGGCGCGCCGGGGCCACCGCCGCGCACCACGCCCCGCGTCCGCGGCCTCCGCCCTACAACGACGAACGCAGCCACTGCTCGACGCTCGCGATGTGCACCGTCGCCCACGACCGCGCGGCGTCCGCGTCGCGGTCGCGCAGCGCCGCCAGGATCGCCCGGTGCTCGCGCAGCGTCCCCGTGACGGCGTCCTCCTGGGTCAGGCCGCGCCAGATCCGGGCCCGGGTGGTGGGCCCGGACAGGCCGTCGAGCAGCGAGCACAGCACCGAGTTGCCGGCGCTGCGCACGATGCCCCGGTGGAACTCCAGGTCGCTCGCGACCAGTTCCTCCACCGACGGGGCGTCCCCCAGGTTGTCCAACTGGGACTCCAGCGCGTCGAGTTGCTGTTCGCTCACGCGCAGGGCGGCCATCGCCGTGGCGGCCGGCTCCAGGATGCGGCGCACCGCCAGGAACTCCAGGACGGTGTCGTCGCGGTGGAAGTCCACGACGAAACTCAGCGCCTCCAGGAGCAGTTGGGGGTCGAGGCTGGTGACGTACGTGCCGTCGCCCTGCCGTACGTCCAGGATCCGGATCAGCGACAGGGCGCGCACCGCCTCGCGCAGCGAGTTGCGGGACAGGCCCAGCTCGGCGGCCAGCTCGCTCTCCTTGGGCAGCCGGTCCCCGGGGCGCAGCGCACCCGAGACGATCATGCCCTTGATCCGCTCGATCGCCTCGTCGGTGACTGCCATGTCCGTCCTCCTGTCGTTCCCCATGAGACATCCGATGTCTCAGCGGCCATTATGCGGCCAGATCACCGGACCGCCCCCGAAACCGCGATCACGTTCGACGCCGGACGTCCGGCCGCACCCGTGGAGGGCGGGGCGTGGCGCGGGGACGGCATGCGGAAGGGGCGGCTCCATAGGGGTGGAGCCGCCCCTTCCCCGGTTCCGGCCCCGGTACGGCGGGGCCGTCCCCCGGCGCCGGCCCCGGTCAGGGGAGTGGGACCGGCGGAGGGTCTTCGTGCCCGGCCCGCCGGGGGGCGGGCCCACGGGCCTACTTCTTGTCGAGCAGGTCCTGCACCTTGGCGCGGACGTCGTCGGTGGCGAGACCGCGGATGGTCAGCGTCGTGCGGCGGCGCAGCACGTCGTCCGGCGTCTCGGCCCACTCGTTGTCGCGGGCGTAGACGACCTGCGCCCAGATCTCCGGCGCGTCCGGGTGGACGCGCGCGGCCAGCTCGGGGTTGTCGTTGGCCAGCCGGGCGATGTCGAAGGCGAGCGAGCCGTAGTGGGTCGCGAGGTGCTTCGCGGTGTCGGCCGCCATGCGCGGGCCGGGCGCCGGGTTGTCGACCAGCAGCCGGTGGGCGACCGCGCGCGGGTTGGCGACGCCGGGCAGCGGCAGCTTCCTCGGCAGCGCGGAGACGGGCTCGAAGTCGTCGCCCAGCGGGTGGCCCGGCAGCGCCTCCAGCTTCTGCATGACCGTACGGCCGATGTGCCGGAACGTCGTCCACTTGCCGCCCGCGACGGACAGCATGCCGCCCCGGCCCTCGGTCACCACGGTCTCGCGCTTGGCCTTCGCCGTGTCGCCGGGGCCGCCCGGCAGCACGCGCAGCCCCGCGAAGGCGTAGGTGATCAGGTCGCGGTCGAGCTGCTGGTCGCGGATGGAGAAGGCGGCCTCGTCGAGTATCTGGGCGGTGTCCTTCTCGGTGACGGCGACGTCCGCCGGGTCGCCCTCGTACTCCTCGTCGGTCGTGCCGAGCAGCAGCATGTCCTCCCAGGGGAGGGCGAAGGTGATGCGGTACTTGTCGATGGGCGTGGCGAGCGCGGCCCGCCACGGCGCGGTGCGCTTGAGCACCAGGTGCGCGCCCTTGGACAGGCGGATGGACGGCGCCGCGTTCGGGTCCTCCATCCTGCGCAGGTGGTCCACCCACGGGCCGGTGGCGTTCAGCACCAGACGGGCGTCGACGCCGAACTCGTCCCCGGAGAGCCGGTCGCGCAGGTCCGCGCCGGTGACCCGGCCCCTGGTGAAGCGCAGGCCGGACACCTCGGCGTGGTTGAGGACCACCGCGCCCGCCTCGACGGCCGCGCGGACCGTCATCAGCGCCATGCGCGCGTCGTTCATCTGGTCGTCGCCGTAGACGGCCACGGCCTTGAGGCCGTCGGTGCGCAGCTCGGGCACGTCCTGCGCGGCCTTGGCCGGGGACAGGAGGTGGCCGACGCCGTCGCCGAACGCCGACAGGGCGGAGTAGGCGAAGACGCCCGCCCCGAGCTTCGCCGCGCCGTGCGGCCCGCCCTTGTACACGGGGAGGTAGAAGGTGAGCGGGTTCGCCAGGTGGGGGGCCACCTGGCGGGAGACCGCACGGCGCTCGAAGTGGTTCTCCGCCACCAGCTTCACCGCGCCGGTCTGCAGGTAGCGCAGACCGCCGTGGAGCAGCTTGGAGGAGGCGGAGGAGGTGGCGCCGGCGAAGTCGCCGGCGTCGACCAGAGCCACCCTGAGGCCGGACTGCGCGGCGTGCCAGGCGGTGGAGATGCCCAGGATGCCGCCGCCGATCACGAGAAGGTCGTACGACGCCTTGGAGAGCTGGTCCCGGGTCTCGGCGCGGCTCGGGTTGGAGCCGGACGCCGGGTGCGTCCCCAGGGCAGGCACGGACTGCAGGGTGGGCTGACTGGTCATGTCGGGTCTTACTCCTCGTCCTCGAGCCAGCCCATGGTCCGCTCGACGGCCTTGAGCCAGCTCTTGTACTCACGGTCGCGGGTGTCCGCGTCCATGCGGGGGGTCCACTCGGCGGCCCTGCGCCAGTTGGCGCGCAGGTCGTCGGTGCTGGTCCAGAAGCCGACGGCGAGACCGGCGGCGTAGGCGGCGCCGAGGCAGGTGGTCTCGGCGACCATGGGGCGCACCACGGGGGCGTCCAGGAAGTCCGAGAGGGTCTGCATCAGCAGGTTGTTGGAGGTCATGCCGCCGTCGACCTTGAGGGCCGCGAGCTCGACGCC
Organism: Streptomyces sp. NBC_00704; assembly: GCF_036226605.1. Taxonomy (NCBI): domain Bacteria; kingdom Bacillati; phylum Actinomycetota; class Actinomycetes; order Kitasatosporales; family Streptomycetaceae; genus Streptomyces; species Streptomyces sp. NBC_00704. Next base: position 1,565,433 of record NZ_CP109000.1, on the reverse strand, counting down.
GGAGTCCTTCGTCATGGCGTCGGTGATCTCACGGGTCTGCCAGGCCGTGGCCTCCAGGACGGCGCGTGCGAGGTGCGCCTTGGTGACGTACCGGGTGAGGCCGGCGATCACACCGCGGGCGTCGGAGCGCCAGTACGGGGCGAACAGGCCGGAGAAGGCCGGCACGAAGTAGGCGCCGCCGTTGTCCTCGACGGAGAGCGCGAGCGTCTCGATCTCGGCGGCGGTGGAGATCAGGCCCATCTGGTCGCGCATCCACTGCACCAGCGAACCGGTGACGGCGATCGAGCCCTCCAGGGCGTACACCGGCTTGGCGTCGCCGATGCGGTAGCCGACCGTGGTCAGCAGGCCCGAGTAGGAGTTGATGATCTTCTCGCCGGTGTTCATCAGCATGAACGTGCCGGTGCCGTACGTCGACTTGGCCTCGCCCTCGGCGAAGCAGGTCTGGCCGAACAGGGCGGCCTGCTGGTCGCCGAGCGCGGAGGCGACCGGGATGCCGCCGAGCAGGTCGCCCAGGCGGCCGCCGGTGACCTCGCCGTAGACCTCGGCGGAGGAGCGGATCTCCGGGAGCATGTTCATCGGGACGCCGATGGACTCGGCGATCTTCTCGTCCCACTCCAGGGTGTGCAGGTTCATCAGCATGGTGCGCGAGGCGTTGGTGACGTCGGTGTAGTGCTTGCCGCCGTCGACGCCGCCGGTCAGGTTCCAGATGACCCAGGAGTCCATGGTGCCGAAGAGGATGTCGCCCGCCTCGGCGCGCTCGCGCAGGCCCTCGACGTTGTCGAGCAGCCAGCGCGCCTTGGGGCCGGCGAAGTAGGAGGCCAGCGGGAGACCGGTCTCGCGGCGGAAGCGGTCCTGGCCGACGTTGCGGCCGAGTTCGCGGCACAGGGCGTCGGTGCGGGTGTCCTGCCAGACGATGGCGTTGTGGACGGGCTCACCGGTGTTCTTGTCCCACAGCAGCGTGGTCTCGCGCTGGTTGGTGATGCCGATGGCCTTGATGTCGTCGCGGGTGATGCCGGCCTTCTCGACGGCTCCGGCGACGACCTCCTGGACGTTGGTCCAGATCTCGTTGGCGTCGTGCTCGACCCAGCCCGGCTTCGGGAAGATCTGCTCGTGCTCCTTCTGGTCGACGGAGACGATCCGGCCGTCGCGGTCGAAGACGATGCAGCGGGAGGAGGTGGTGCCCTGGTCGATGGCGGCGATGAAGGGGCCGGCGGTGTGCGCGTCGGTCACTGTGTGCTCCTGGGGGTCCGTGGAAAGAGGGCTGTCTGTACGGCGCTGTCGACTACGCGGTGCAGCTGGTGCTCTCAAGCAAAAGCGACGTTGTAGATGCCTGCAGCGATCGCGCCGCCGATCAGCGGGCCGACCACCGGGATCCAGGCGTAGCTCCAGTCGGATCCGCCCTTGTTGGGCAGGGGCAGGAGGGCGTGCACGATGCGCGGACCGAGGTCACGGGCCGGGTTGATCGCGTACCCCGTCGGGCCGCCGAGCGACAGGCCGATGGAGACGACCACGAGCGCGGTGATCAGCGCGCCCAGGTTGCCCAGGCCGTTGCCCTTGTCGTTCAGGCCCTGCGTGAGGACGGCCAGCACCAGCACGACGGTGCCGATGATCTCGGTGGCCAGGTTCTGCCAGGCGACGCGGACCTCGGGGCCCGTGGAGAAGACGCCCAGGACCGGGCCGGCGCCCACTTCCTGTGCCTCGACGGCCTTGACCTTGGTCGACTGCGCGCCCGGACCGCCGACGATCTCCTTGTCGGTGAGGTGCGCGTGGAACTGGCCGTAGTAGGCGACCCAGACCAGGGTGGCGCCGATGGCGGCGCCGAGCAGCTGCCCGGCCCAGTAGACCGGAACGTTGCTCCAGTCGTCGTCCTTGATCGCGAGTGCGAGGGTGACCGCCGGGTTGAGGTGGGCCCCGGAGAGGGGGGCCGAGGTGTAGACAGCCGTCAGAACGGCGAAACCCCACCCGAAGGTGATGGCGAGCCAGCCGGCGTTGCGGGCCTTGGAGGCCTTCAGCGTGACGGCGGCGCAGACGCCACCGCCGAGCAGGATGAGTATGGCGGTACCGATGGTCTCGCCGATGAAGATGTCGGAGCTGGACACCCGCGACTCCTTTGTCCTTCGTCCAGGGAAGCCGAACCCCGGGTCCCACCGGGGGTTCGAGCGCCCTCGGGGGTGAGAGCGATGCCGGCCTTTGGCGTTGTCACACTCTAGCGCGTATTGCCGGTAGGTGTTCGACAATGCCGACCGATGGACGGGAGTCTTGCCCGCCGTCGCGTGTGCGTCAAGGGTGCTGTTATTGAAAACGCGATCGTTATTGATCGGGGCAGGGCATCGATCTTCGCGCCGGTGTGCACGCACGTGCCGCAGATGCCGGTTCCGGACCGCTTCGGGCCGCTTTTCGCACGGGGGAGGGGCGCGTCGGTACGGCGGAGGCCTGGACGACGTCCGGCGTCCCGCAGGAGGTCCCACGTACCGCTCGCTGCCCGGAAGATCCCGCCAAGGAGCGCCGCCGACGCCTCAGAAGCGTTTGGCGCCCAGGTCCCGCGACACCGCGCGGGCGCAGTCCCGCACCGCCGCGATCAGCTCGGGACGCAGCTCGCCGTCGCGCGCCAGCCGCTCCACGGCGCCGGTGATCGCGACCGCGCCGACGGGCATGCGCCGCCGGTCGTGGATGGGTGCGGCGATCGACGCCACACCCTCCCAGGTCTCCTCCACGTCGGCCGCGTAACCACGCGCGCGCGTGAGGTCGAGGATGTGCTCGAAGGCGTCCGGCTCGCACACCGTGCGGTCGGTGAACGGCTTGCGGTCGACCTCCATGGCCTCGCTGTGGGCCACCGGGTCGTAGGCCGACAGCACCTTGCCCAGGGCCGTGGAGTGCAGCGGCTGCATGGCCCCGATCTCCAGCACCTGCCGGCTGTCGTCGGGCCGGAACACGTGGTGCACGATCAGCACGCCCCGCTGGTGCAGGACCCCCAGGTGGACGCTCTCGCCGCTGGAGCGGGCCAGGTCGTCCGTCCACACCAGGGCACGCGCGCGCAGCTCGTGCACGTCCAGGTAGGTGGTGCCCAGGCGCAGCAGCTCCGCGCCCAGCTGGTAGCGCCCGGAGGCGTCGTCCTGCTCGACGAAGCCCTCCTGCTGGAGCGTGCGCAGGATCCCGTGCGCGGTGCCCTTGGCCAGGCCCGTCGACGAGGCGATGTCCGACAGGCCCAGGCGCCGCTCGCCGCCGGCCAGCAGCCGCAGCATCGCGGCCGCACGTTCGACCGACTGGATGTTCCGTGCCATCGCAGTCCTGCCTCCGTCTCCTTCGACCGTCAACCACGGCATCCGCTGCCGTCGTTCGGCAATGTCGAACACTACCGGTCCATGTCGACCTCCCGCTAATGGTCGGTCGATTCGTGTCACGCGAGCCGTCCCCCGGACGCGGCGCGCCCGTCGCCCGAGCGAAGCCCACGCGCCGCCGCACGGCCGGACCGGCCGTCCGCGCACCGCGCGGGGGCCCGGTCCGCCGCGCGGGAGCCGTCCGCCCCGTGGACGCCCCTGACCATAAGGCCTCCGTCCCGGCTACCCTGACGGCGTGCGCACCGCTCGGGAAGCCGCTCCACCCGCATCCCGAGACGACGCAAAGCCGACAGCCGTCGCATCTGAGGGAGCCCTTACATGGCCTCTGTGCCGCCGACCCCTTCCGCCGACAGCCGGACCCGTGTGTCCGCGCTCCGAGAGGCCCTGGCCACCCGTGTGGTGGTGGCCGACGGAGCGATGGGCACCATGCTCCAGGCCCAGGAGCCCACCCTGGAGGACTTCGAGAACCTCGAGGGCTGCAACGAGATCCTCAACCTCACCCGGCCGGACATCGTCCGCTCGGTGCACGAGGAGTACTTCGGCGCGGGCGTCGACTGCGTCGAGACCAACACGTTCGGCGCAAACCACTCCGCCATGGCCGAGTACGACATCGCCGACCGCGTGTACGAGCTGTCCGAGGCGGGCGCCCGCATCGCCCGGGAGACCGCCGACGACTTCGCCGCCCGCGACGGCCGCACCCGCTGGGTCCTCGGGTCCATCGGCCCCGGCACCAAGCTGCCCACCCTCGGCCACATCGCCTACGGCACCCTGCGCGACGGCTTCCAGGCCAACGCCGAGGGCCTGCTCGCCGGCGGCGCGGACGCCCTGATCGTCGAGACCACCCAGGACCTCCTCCAGACGAAGTCCTCCGTCCTCGGCGCCCGGCGCGCCATGCAGGCGACCGGCGTCGAGGTGCCGCTGCTGGTCTCCATGGCCTTCGAGACGACCGGCACCATGCTGCTCGGCTCCGAGATCGGCGCCGCGCTGACCGCACTGGAGCCCCTCGGCATCGACATGATCGGCCTGAACTGCTCCACCGGCCCCGCCGAGATGAGCGAGCACCTGCGCTACCTCGCCCGGCACTCCCGCACCCCGCTGCTGTGCATGCCGAACGCCGGTCTGCCCATCCTCACCAAGGACGGCGCCCACTTCCCGCTCGACGCCGTGGGCCTCGCCGACGCGCAGGAGAACTTCGTCCGCGACTACGGGCTGAACCTCGTCGGCGGCTGCTGCGGCACCACGCCCGAGCACCTGCGCCGGCTCGTGGAGCGCGTGCAGGGGACCTCCCCCGCCGAGCGCGACCCGCGCCCCGAGCCGGGCGCCGCCTCCCTCTACCAGAGCGTGTCGTTCCGCCAGGACACCGCCTACATGGCGATCGGCGAGCGCACGAACGCCAACGGCTCGAAGAAGTTCCGCGAGGCCATGCTCGAAGGCCGCTGGGACGACTGCGTGGAGATGGCCCGGGACCAGATCCGGGAGGGCGCGCACATGCTGGACCTGTGCGTGGACTACGTCGGCCGGGACGGCGTCGCCGACATGGACGAACTCGCGGGACGCTTCGCCACCGCCTCGACGCTGCCGATCGTGCTGGACTCGACCGAGGTGGAGGTCATCCGGGCGGGACTGGAGCGGCTGGGCGGCCGCGCGGTCATCAACTCGGTGAACTACGAGGACGGCGACGGCCCCGACTCGCGGTTCGCGAAGGTCACCGCCCTGGCCAGGGAGCACGGCGCGGCGCTGATCGCGCTGACCATCGACGAGGAGGGCCAGGCCCGCACCGTCGAGTCGAAGGTGGCCATCGCCGAACGGCTCATCGAGGACCTCACCGGCAACTGGGGGATCCAGGAGTCGGACATCCTCATCGACTGTCTGACGTTCACCATCTGCACCGGCCAGGAGGAGTCCCGCAAGGACGGCGTGGCCACCATCGAGGCCATCCGCGAACTCAAGCGGCGCCGGCCCGACGTGCAGACCACGCTGGGCCTGTCGAACATCTCCTTCGGGCTCAACCCGGCGGCGCGCATCCTGCTGAACTCGGTCTTCCTGGACGAGTGCGTCAAGGCGGGCCTGGACTCCGCGATCGTGCACGCCTCGAAGATCCTGCCCATCGCCCGCTTCAGCGAGGAGGAGGTCGCCACCGCCCTCGACCTCATCCACGACCGCCGCGCCGAGGGCTACGACCCGCTGCAGAAGCTGATGGCGCTCTTCGAGGGCGCCACCACCAAGTCCCTCAAGGCCGGCAAGGCCGAGGAACTGGCGGCGCTGCCCCTCGACGAGCGCCTCAAGCGGCGGATCATCGACGGCGAGAAGAACGGCCTGGAGGCCGACCTCGCCGAGGCGCTGCTGACCCGCCCCGCCCTCGACATCGTCAACGAGACGCTGCTCGACGGCATGAAGGTCGTCGGCGAACTGTTCGGCTCCGGACAGATGCAGCTGCCGTTCGTGCTCCAGTCGGCGGAGGTCATGAAGACGGCGGTGGCCTACCTGGAGCCGCACATGGAGAAGTCGGACGCGGAGGGCAAGGGCACCATCGTGCTGGCCACCGTGCGCGGCGACGTCCACGACATCGGCAAGAACCTCGTCGACATCATCCTGTCGAACAACGGCTACAACGTCGTCAACCTCGGGATCAAGCAGCCCGTCTCCGCGATCCTCGACGCGGCCAAGGAGCACCGGGCCGACGTCATCGGCATGTCGGGCCTGCTGGTGAAATCCACGGTGATCATGAAGGAGAACCTGGAGGAGCTCAACCAGCGCAAGTTGGCCGCCGACTACCCGGTCATCCTCGGCGGAGCGGCACTGACCAGGGCCTACGTCGAACAGGACCTGCACGAGATCTACGAGGGCGAGGTGCGCTACGCCCGCGACGCCTTCGAGGGCCTGCGGCTCATGGACGCGCTCATCGGCGTCAAGCGGGGCGTCCCGGGCGCGAAGCTGCCCGAACTGAAGCAGCGCCGGGTCCGGGCGAGCGCCGCCGAGACCGTGGTCGAGGAGCGCCCGCAGGAAGGCCACGTGCGCTCCGACGTGTCCACGGACAACCCCGTCCCCGAACCGCCCTTCCGGGGCACCCGCGTCGTCAAGGGCATCCAGCTCAAGGAGTACGCGTCCTGGCTCGACGAGGGCGCCCTCTTCAAGGGCCAGTGGGGCCTCAAGCAGGCCCGCACCGGCGACGGACCCACCTACGAGGAACTCGTCGAGAGCGAGGGCCGCCCCCGCCTGCGCGGTCTCCTGGACCGGCTCCAGACCGACAACCTCCTCGAAGCGGCCGTCGTCTACGGCTACTTCCCCTGCGTGTCCAAGGACGACGACCTGATCGTCCTGGACGAACAGGGCAACGAACGCACCCGCTTCACCTTCCCCCGCCAGCGCCGTGGCCGCCGGCTGTGCCTGGCCGACTTCTTCCGCCCCGAGGAGTCGGGCGAGACGGACGTCGTCGGCTTCCAGGTCGTCACCGTCGGCTCCCGCATCGGCGAGGAGACCGCGAAGCTCTTCGAGTCGAACTCCTACCGCGACTACCTCGAACTGCACGGCCTGTCCGTCCAGCTCGCCGAGGCCCTCGCCGAGTACTGGCACGCCCGCGTGCGCGCCGAACTCGGCTTCGGCGGCGAGGACCCGGCCGACGTCGAGGACATGTTCGCCCTGAAGTACCGCGGCGCCCGCTTCTCCCTCGGCTACGGCGCCTGCCCCGACCTGGAGGACCGCGCCAAGATCGCCGAGCTGCTGCGGCCCGAGCGGATCGGCGTCCACCTCTCCGAGGAGTTCCAGCTCCACCCCGAGCAGTCCACCGACGCCATCGTGATCCACCACCCCGACGCGAAGTACTTCAACGCACGGTGACGACGGGACGCCCCGGCCCGCCTCAGGCGCGCCACCGGGCACACTGATCGGACAAGTCGTACACTGGTCGGTCCACTGCAGGCCGGTTCCCCAGCGGGAACCGGCCTGCTCGTCCCTCACAAGGAGGTACGCGGATGACCAGCACGGTTCCCGCGCCCGTCACCCGCACGGCCCAGGGCTCGGCCCTGCAAGCCGTGCTTCTCGACATGGACGGCACTCTGGTGGACACCGAGGGCTTCTGGTGGGACGTCGAGGTCGAGGTCTTCGCCCGCCTCGGCCACCCCCTCGACGACTCCTGGCGCCATGTCGTGGTCGGCGGCCCCATGAGCCGCAGCGCCGGGTTCCTGATCGACGCGACCGGAGCCGACGTCACCCTCGACGAACTCGCCGTCCTGCTCAACGAGGGCTTCGAGGACCGCATCACCCGCGCCCTGCCCCTGATGCCGGGCGCCACCCGGCTGCTGGCGGAACTCGCCGAGCACGAGGTGCCCACCGCCCTCGTCTCCGCCTCGCACCGGCGCATCATCGACCGCGTCCTCACCGCGCTCGGCGCCGAGAACTTCCGGCTCACCGTGGCCGGCGACGAGGTCCCGCGCACCAAGCCCCACCCGGACCCCTACCTGTTCGCCGCAGCGCGTCTGGGCGTGGACCCCGCCCGCTGCGCCGTCGTCGAGGACACGGCCACCGGGGTCGCCTCGGCGGAGGCCGCCGGATGCCACGTGGTCGCCGTGCCCTCCGTCGCCCCCATCGCGCCCGCCCCGCGCCGCACCGTCGTCTCCTCCCTGGAGCAGGTCGACCTGACGTTTCTGCGCGGCCTGATGCTGCTCCGATGATCGCCGCCGCGATCATTGGTGAGCGGCCGATGACGGAAATGCGAGAGGCGTTCACCCAGCGTGCACCGTCGATAGCGGGGAATTCGGCGGTTCCGCCCGCCAACGAATTCCGATCTTCACGCAGCGTCGCCCGGCGGTCGAATTCCGTGCCGCCCGAACTGTTTATGCGTGTGACGTTCCCCACCCGCGCGGGTCTCGACAGATGACTCTCCGTATGCCTGGCGGCCTCGCCGGACCCGTGCGGACGCATCCTTGTGTCCCGATTGGTAAGCGGGTGTACGAATCCTTCCGGTGACGGCTGTTCAGTGCGTCCACAGCCGGTTTCGCTGCGTGAGGGGGCTTCAACTCCGGTGGCCGTCAACCCTCCTGTCGGCCCCGACTAATCTCGTCGCGAGAACATCGCCCTACCCCCGTGATCCGCAGCGCCACCCCTGCATGCCGGATACACGGACCGACAGCTCTGGAGAAACTCGAGCATGAACCGTAAGACTTTGGTGCTGCCGGCCGTGGTCGGTCTGCTCGCGCCCGCACTCGCGGCCTGCGGCGGAACCGACGGCGGGAGCGGCAGCGGCGACGCCATCGTCGTCGGCACCACCGACCGGTTCACGGCCACGAAGGACGCCCCGGCCCCGCTCGACCCGGCGTACTCCTACGACGTCGGCACCTGGAACATCCTGCGCCAGACCGTGCAGACGCTGATGATCCAGCCCAAGGGCGAGGGCGAGCCCGTCCCCGAGGCGGCCGAGAGCTGCGGCTTCACCGACACCGGCAACGAGCGCTACTCCTGCAAGCTGCGCAGCGGCCTGAAGTTCGCCAACGGCGACGACGTGACCGCCAAGGACGTCAAGTTCTCCATCGAGCGCGCCCGCTCCATCAAGGCCGACTCCGGCGTCTTCGCCCTGCTGTCCACGATCGACACCATCGAAACGCAGGGCGACAACGAAGTCATCTTCCATCTCAAGACCGCGGACGCGACGTTCCCCTTCAAGCTGTCGACCCCGGTCGCCGGCATCGTCAACCCCGCCGACTACGACAAGAACAAACTGCGCGACGGTTTCGACGTCGACGGATCCGGCCCCTACACCCTCAAGGCCGAGACCGACGGCGACCAGATGACCAAGGCCGTGTTCACCAAGAACCCCCACTACAAGGGGACCCTGACGGTGAACAACGACAACGTCGACATGGTGTCCTTCAAGGACGCCGAGGCCATGGGCACCGCCCTGCAAAAGGGCGACATCGACCTCATGACCCGCACCATGTCGCCGGAGCAGATCCGCAAGCTCTCCGAGTCCTCCGCGAGCGGCGACATCGACCTCGTCGAACTCAACGGCCTCGAGATCCGCTACCTCGCCTTCGACACCACGGACCCCGCGGTCAAGTCCAAGGCCGTGCGCCAGGCGATGGCCCAGATCATCGACCGCAGCCAGCTCGTCTCCGCCGTGTACGGCTCCCAGGCCGAGCCCCTCTACTCGCTCGTCCCGGCCAGCGTCACCGGCCACTCCAACTCGTTCTTCAACACCTACGGCGACCCGAACGTCGGCAAGGCCAAGTCCATGCTGGCCGACGCCGACATCACCACCCCGGTGAAGCTGACGCTGAACTACACGACCGACCACTACGGTCCTGCCACCAAGCAGGAGTTCCAGACCCTGCAGAAGCAGCTCAACGACAGCGGCCTGTTCGACGTCACCATCAAGGGCACCGAGTGGGACTCCTTCATCCCGGCCGAACGCAAGGGTGAGTACGCCGTCTACGGCATGGGCTGGTTCCCCGACTTCCCCGACGCCGACAACTTCGTCGCGCCCTTCCTGGACAAGGACAACTTCCTCAAGTCCCCCTACTCCAACAGCGACATCATCAACAAGCTGATCCCGGCCTCCCGCCGTGAGGCCGACCGCCTCAGCGCCGGCAAGAGCCTGACCGAGGCCCAGGACATCGTCGCCAAGGACGTCCCGATCCTCCCGCTGTGGCAGGGCAAGCAGTACGTCGCCGCCAACAACGACGTCACCGGCACGGCCTACGTGCTCAACTCCTCCGCCACCCTGCAACTGTGGGAGCTCGGCCGCGGCTCCAGCAGCTGACCCACCCCGGACACCACGCACGACGAAGGGCGCCCCCCGCGGGGGGCGCCCTTCACCGTCGCCGGCCATGCCGCGCCTACTGGGCGCCCGGACGCACCAGACCGCTCTCGTACGCGTACACCGCCGCCTGCACCCGGTCGCGCAGCCCCAGCTTCGTCAGCACATGCCCGACATGCGTCTTCACCGTCGTCTCGCTGACGAACAGATCCGCCGCGATCTCCGCGTTCGACAGCCCCCGGGCCACCAGCTTCAGCACCTCCACCTCACGGTCGGTGAGCGTGTGCAGCGTGTCCGGCACCGGCTCGTCGCCCGACGGCAGATGCGTGGCGTACTTGTCCAGCAGCCGGCGCGTGATGCTCGGCGCCAGCATGGCCTCACCCGCGGCCACCACCCGGATCGCCTGCACCAGTTCGACCGCCGGCGCGTCCTTCAGCAGGAACCCGCTCGCCCCCGCCCGCAACGCCTCCACCACGTACTCGTCGAGATCGAACGTCGTCAGCACCAGCACCTTCGCCGGCCCGTCCCGCCCGGGCCCGGTGATCTGACGGGTCGCCTCCACCCCGTCCATCCGCGGCATGCGAATGTCCATCAGCACCACATCGGGCTGCAACGCCCGCACCTGGTCCAGAGCCTGCAGGCCGTCTCCGGCCTCACCGACGACCGCGATGTCCTGCTCGGCCTCCAGAATCATCCGAAAGCCCGTGCGCAGCAGCGGCTGGTCGTCGACCAGTAGGACGCGGATGGCCACATGAATCTCCTTCTCTAGCCCGGCCCCATTCTGCCCTGCGCCCCACCCTCCGACTCGGCCGCCCTCACCGGCTCCGCCGCCGGCGACGCCACCGCCAGCGGATACGGCGGGGGAGTGCCCCCGAACTCCGGACAGTGCGCCTGGTGATCACACCAACCGCACAACTTCGTCGGCCGGGGCCGCCACTCACCCGTCCGCGTCGCCAGCCGGATCGCCTCCCACAACGCGAGCAGCTTGCGCTCCACCCGCTCCAGATCCGCAAGCACCGGGTCGTACGTCAGGACGTCCCCACTGCCCAGGTACACCAGCTGAAGCCGCCGCGGCACCACGTTCTTCAGCCGCCACACCACCAGCGCGTAGAACTTCATCTGGAACAGGGCGCCCTCCGCGTACTCCGGCCGCGGCGCCTTGCCCGTCTTGTAGTCGACGATCCGCACCTCACCCGACGGCGCCACGTCGACCCGGTCGATGATCCCGCGCAGCCGCAGCCCCGACTCCAGCTCCGTCTCCACGAACAGCTCCCGTTCGGCAGGCTCCAACCGCGTCGGATCCTCCAGCGTGAACCAGCGCTCCACCAGCCGCTCCGCCTCCGCCAGCCACCCCGCCAGCCGCTCGCCCTCCGGATCGTCGGCGAACAGCTCCACCACCTCCGGACGGCTCTCGCGCAACCGGTCCCACTGCCCCGGGATCAGCGACTTCGCCCGCGGTGCCGTCCGCTCGGCCGCCGGAGCGTCGAACAGCCGCTCAAGCACCGCGTGCACCAGCGTCCCCCGCGTCGCCGCCGGACTCGGCTTCTCCGGCAGCCGGTCGATCACCCGGAACCGGTACAGCAGCGGGCACTGCATGAAATCACCGGCACGCGACGGCGACAGCGAAGCGGGCGCCACCGCCACCGGCTCCGCCGACTCAGACGCCACCGCCACCGCGACCGGCGCCACTGCCTCCGGCTCCACCGCCGCCACCTGCTCCACCACCTCCGGCGCGGCCGCGACCTCATCCGCCGCCACGGCCGCCGGGCCCTCCACGACACCGCCGCCGCCCACCTGGACGACGTCCTCGCTGCTGCTCTCCATGACCACAGACCTTACGGCCCGCCACCGACAGTCACCCCCTCCCGCACCCCGCCCACCCCTCCGGACACCAGGCCCGCCGGGAAAACACGGGGGGTGCCGGGCGGAACAGATCACCTCCGCCGCATACCATCGGTGCCAGACCCTCCCGCCCGGCACCGGCGGGAGACGCATCGATCGAGGGGACACCGTGGTGGAAAGCGGCGGGAGCGGGCGGCCGCGGCCGGACAACGAACAGTCGGCCGAGCACCCCTCCACACCTGCGTCCCCGGCCACCGACCCCCGGCCGAGCCCGGCCCCGGCCGACGGCCCCCCGGACACCCCCCAACACCCGCCGACGCCGGACGACGACCGCGCCCCCCGCGCCGAACACCCCGACCGCACCCCCGGCGCCACCACGGGCGACGACGCGGCCCCCACAGCCCAGACCCCCCACGCACACCCGGCCCAGCCCGCCGACGCAGCCGACCGCGCCGAGCCCGCCGCCCCCCGCCCCACCCCCCCCGGCCTCCCCAAGGGCCCCCCGCCCGCACGCCCCCCGGAGCAGCCCCGCGGCGGCCTCCTCATGGGCCGCCCCTTCGGCGTCCCCGTCTACGTCGCCCCCAGCTGGTTCCTCGTCGCCGCCCTCATCACCTGGGTCTTCGGCGGCCAGCTCGACCGCGTGCTCCCCGAACTCGGCGCCGCCCGCTACCTCGTCTCCCTCTTCTTCGCCGTCGCCTTCTACGCCTCCGTCCTCATCCACGAACTCGCCCACACCGTCGCCGCCCTCCGCTTCGAACTCCCCGTCCGCCGCATCCAGCTCCAGTTCTTCGGCGGCGTCTCCGAGATCGAGAAGGAAGCCGAGACCCCCGGCCGCGAGTTCTGGCTCGCCTTCGTCGGCCCCCTCCTCTCCCTCGCCCTCTCCGGCCTCTTCTACCTCGCCATGCAGCCCGTCGAGCGCGGCACCGTCCCCGGCGTCCTCCTCGCCGGCCTCATGATCTCCAACCTCATCGTCGCGATCTTCAACCTGCTGCCCGGCCTCCCCCTCGACGGCGGCCGCATGCTCCGCGCCGTCGTCTGGAAGATCACCGGCAAACCCATGAGCGGCACCATCGCCGCCGCCTGGGTCGGCCGCGCCCTCGCCGTCTCCGTCCTCATCGGCCTCCCCCTGCTCACCCAGTCCGGCGCCCTCGGCTCCAGCGCCGAGGACAGCGTCGGCATGGACACCGTCACCGACGCCCTCCTGGCCGCCATCCTCGCCGCCATCATCTGGACCGGCGCCGGAAACAGCCTGCGCATGGCCCGCCTGCGCGAACACCTCCCCGAACTGCGCGCCCGCACCCTCACCCGCCGCGCCGTCCCCGTCGAGACCCACACCCCCCTCTCCGAAGCCCTCCGCCGCGCCAACGACGCCGGCGCCCGCGCCCTCGTCGTCGTCGACGCCCACGGCGAACCCCTCTCCCTCGTCCGGGAAGCCGCCATCGTCGGCGTCCCCGAACACCGCCGCCCCTGGGTCGCCGTCAGCGGCCTCGCCCAGGACCTCACCGACGGCATGCGCGTCTCCGCCGAACTCGCAGGCGAAGACCTCCTCGACGTCCTGCGCGCCACCCCCGCCACCGAATACCTCGTCGTCGAGGAAACCGGAGAGATCTTCGGCGTCCTGTCCGCCGCCGACGTCGAGCGCGCCTTCGTCAAAGCCATGGCCCGCCCCAACTGACCACCCCGCCCCCCGGACGATGGTCGGCGCCCCCGCCAAACGCCGGTAGGCTGGTCACATGTCCGAACCGACCGGTGCCGCCCGCAGGCGCGGGCCCTTCAAGGTCGGGGACCAGGTTCAGCTGACCGACCCCAAGGGCCGCCACTACACGTTCACGCTCGAAGCCGGGAAGAACTTCCACACCCACAAGGGTTCCTTCCCGCACGACGAACTGATCGGCTCACCCGAGGGCAGCGTCGTCCGCACCACCGGGAACGTCGCCTATCTCGCGCTGCGCCCCCTGCTCCCCGACTACGTCCTGTCCATGCCCCGCGGGGCGGCCGTCGTCTACCCCAAGGACGCGGGGCAGATCCTCGCCTTCGCCGACATCTTCGCCGGCGCACGCGTCGTCGAAGCCGGCGTCGGCTCCGGCTCCCTCAGCAGCTTCCTGCTGCGCGCCATCGGCGACCAGGGCATGCTGCACTCCTACGAGCGCCGCGAGGACTTCGCCGAGATCGCCCGGCAGAACGTGGAGCGCTACTTCGGCGGCCCGCACCCCGCCTGGCAGCTCACCGTCGGCGACCTCCAGGACAACCTGAGCGACACCGACGTCGACCGCGTCATCCTCGACATGCTCGCCCCCTGGGAATGCCTCGAAGCCGTCTCCAAGGCACTCGTCCCCGGCGGCATCCTGTGCTGCTACGTCGCCACCACCACCCAGCTCGCCCGGACCGTCGAGTCCATCCGCGAGATCGGCTCCTTCAACGAGCCCACCGCCTGGGAGTCGATGATCCGCAACTGGCACGTCGAAGGCCTCGCCGTCCGCCCGGACCACCGCATGATCGGCCACACCGGCTTCCTGCTCACCGCCCGCCGCCTCGCCGACGGCGTGGAGCCCCCCATGCGCCGCCGCCGCCCCGCCAAGGGCGCCTACGGCGACGACTACTCCGGCCCCAACGCCGACGGAGGCGCCGGCCGCTGAGCGGCACCCCGCACCACCCACAACGACAAGGCGCCGTGGCCGAGTTCCCCCGACCCACCGGGAACTCCACCACGGCGCCTCGCCAGTTCACCCCCGACCCGGGCCGCCCGCCCCCGGCCGCCCGACCCCTGCGTCCGAAATCCCGCACCCCGGCGTTCCCCCGCCCTGTGACGTGTGGCACGATGCTGGCCAATCCCCCCACCCCACCGGCACAGCCCCGCAGGAGACACCCGTAGTGCAGCACTCCGCCGTCCCGGAACTGGCACACACCCACACCCGGCCCATCCACTGGGTCGCGACCGCCACCGCCGTCGCCGGCGTCGTCGCCCTCTCCTCACTGCTGCAGCCCGGACCCGCCACGGCCGCCCAGGCCCCCGGCCCGCCCGCCGCGGCCCCCGCCACCACCGGCGTCGACTTCCCCCTGCACTGCGGCCCCGTCACCGCACTCGTCGTCAAGAAGGCCACCGGCGACCTCGACGGCGACGGCACCCCCGAAACCGTCGCCGTCGTCCACTGCGACGCCCCCATGGGCACCCCGCCCGACGGCGTCTACGTCCTCACCCGCGGCCCCCGCGACACCCACGCGCGCGTCGTCGCCACCCTCGTCGACCCCAAGGCCCGCAACACCGTCACCGACCTCACCGTCGCCGACGGAGCCGTCGCGGCCACCCTCCTCGGCTACTCCACCCCCGACGTCCCCAGCTGCTGCCCCGACGTCAAGGACCACGCCCGCTGGCAGTGGAAGGACCACAAGTTCCTGCGCACCACCCCCGCCGGCGCCCGCAGCGTCTGACCCGGGCCGTTCGCCCTGTGAGAAATCAGACAGCCGTCACCGCGCGAACCAGCACGCTCACTCCGCGTCCGGACCGTAGACCTCGACCCCGTCCGCAACGCGGCGCACATGAATGCAGTCGCCCGGACACTCCCGCGCCGAGTCCACCACGTCCACCAGCAACGGCAACGGCACCGGCGTCACCGCCCCCTTGGCCTGCAACAGCTCGTCCTGCTCACCCTTCACATACGCCAGCCCGTCGATGTCCAGCTCGAACACCTCCGGCGCGTACTGCGCACAGATCCCGTCACCGGTACAGAGATCCTGATCGATCCACACCTCCAGGGCCTCGCCATCGACACCGGCCTCCTGCTGCACGCCCATAACTCCTGCCGTTTACCGTCGAACCGCCAGGGAACCATGCAGGCTCTGACGGGTGTTGAACACTTCGACCCTACCCTCGGCCGCTTTCCAATCATGTTCGGTGGGTATTCCCCTGGCGTGAGGGAGAGCGCAAGGGTGAAGATCGGACACACCCCGACAGTCTTTGTGATCTAGGGGTTTCAATCGACACCCACCCAGGTAGGGTCTGGAAGCGTCCAGCTCCCCTTGGAGGAGGTGAGGACCGTGGCAGCCCACGACGACGACATGAACCGCGGCATCCGCCCGGGACGAGGGTCCGACGACCCGTCCGGGCAGATTGCCTACCTTGAGCAGGAGATCGCCGTCCTGCGACGCAAGCTCGCCGACTCTCCGCGACACACGAGGATTCTCGAAGAGCGGATCGTCGAGCTGCAGACCAATCTGGCCGGCGTGTCCGCCCAGAACGAGCGACTCGCCAACACGCTCCGCGAGGCCCGCGACCAGATCGTGGCCCTCAAGGAAGAAGTCGACCGGCTCGCCCAGCCGCCGGCCGGCTTCGGAGTCTTCCTCACGGCGAACGAGGACGGCACCGCCGACATCTTCACCGGCGGCCGCAAACTCCGCGTGAACGTCAGCCCCGGCGTCGAACTCGACGAACTCCGGCGCGGCCAGGAAGTCATGCTCAACGAAGCGCTCAACGTGGTCGAGGCCATGGAATACGAGCGCGTCGGCGACATCGTCACCCTCAAGGAGATCCTCGAGGACGGCGAACGAGCCCTGGTGCTCGGACACACCGACGAAGAACGAGTGGTCAGGCTCGCCGAGCCCCTGCTGGACGTCACCATCCGGCCCGGCGACGCCCTCCTGCTCGAACCCCGCTCCGGGTACGTCTACGAGATCGTCCCCAAGAGCGAGGTCGAGGAACTCGTCCTCGAAGAGGTCCCCGACATCGGCTACGAGCAGATCGGCGGCCTCGGCGGACAGATCGAGATGATCCGCGACGCCGTCGAGCTGCCCTACCTCTACCCCGACCTCTTCAAGGAGCACGAGCTCCGCCCGCCCAAGGGCGTCCTCCTCTACGGACCCCCCGGATGCGGCAAGACGCTCATCGCCAAGGCCGTCGCCAACTCGCTGGCCAAGAAGGTCGCCGAAGTCACCGGCCAGGCCACCGGCAAGAGCTTCTTCCTCAACATCAAGGGCCCCGAGCTCCTCAACAAGTACGTCGGCGAGACCGAACGCCAGATCCGCCTCGTCTTCCAGCGCGCCCGGGAGAAGGCCTCCGAGGGCACCCCCGTCATCGTCTTCTTCGACGAGATGGAATCCCTCTTCCGCACCCGCGGCTCCGGCGTCAGCTCCGACGTCGAGAACACCATCGTCCCGCAGCTCCTCGCCGAGATCGACGGCGTCGAAGGCCTGCAGAACGTGGTCGTCATCGGCGCCTCCAACCGCGAGGACATGATCGACCCCGCCATCCTGCGCCCCGGCCGCCTCGACGTGAAGATCAAGATCGAGCGCCCGGACGCCGAAGCGGCCAAGGACATCTTCCAGAAGTACCTCACCGAACGCCTCCCCCTGCACTCCGATGACGTGGGCGAACACGGCGGCGACAGGACCACCACCGTCCAGAGCATGATCCAGACGGCAGTGGAACACATGTACGCCGAATCCGAGGAGAACCGCTTCCTGGAGGTCACCTACGCAAACGGCGACAAGGAAGTCCTCTACTTCAAGGACTTCAACTCCGGCGCCATGATCGAGAACATCGTCGGCCGCGCCAAGAAGATGGCCATCAAGGACTTCCTCGACAAGAACCAGAAGGGCCTGCGCGTCTCCCACCTCCTCCAGGCATGCGTGGACGAGTTCAAGGAGAACGAGGACCTCCCCAACACCACCAACCCCGACGACTGGGCCCGCATCTCCGGAAAGAAGGGCGAACGGATCGTCTACATCCGCACCCTCATCACCGGAAAGCAGGGCGCGGACACCGGACGCTCCATCGACACGGTGGCGAACACCGGACAGTACCTGTAAAAACAGGGCGGCTGCGGGTGCCCACCACGGGTACCCGCAGCCGACTGCTTTCCGGGCCACGGCTGGAGCAAGGCAATGACGCAAATGATCTCCCCACCAGCGCAGAGGCGTTCTAGGCTCTTCCGTACCGCCGGGTCGCTAGTTGCGGGGACGGGCACCGCACACGCACCGGAGCACCACCGGTATCTGAGCGGCGCCCACGACCGAGGGTGCCGCCGGGCAAGGAGGGCCGCATGACCGTACGGCGAGTAATGGGCATCGAGACGGAGTACGGCATCTCCGTCCCCGGCCACCCCAACGCCAATGCCATGCTCACCTCGTCCCAGATCGTCAACGCCTACGCGGCGGCGATGCACCGGGCCCGCCGGGCCCGCTGGGACTTCGAGGAGGAGAACCCGCTGCGGGACGCGCGTGGCTTCGACCTCGCCCGCGAGACCGCCGACTCCAGCCAGCTCACCGACGAGGACATCGGCCTCGCCAACGTCATCCTCACCAACGGCGCACGCCTCTACGTCGACCACGCACACCCCGAATACAGCGCCCCCGAGGTCACCAACCCCCGCGACGCCGTCCTGTGGGACAAGGCCGGCGAACGCATCATGGCCGAGGCCGCCGAACGGGCCGCCGCGCTCCCCGGCGCCCAGCCCATCCACCTCTACAAGAACAACACCGACAACAAGGGCGCCTCCTACGGCACCCACGAGAACTACCTGATGAAGCGGGAGACCGCCTTCTCGGACATCGTGCGCCACCTGACGCCCTTCTTCGTCTCCCGCCAGGTCTTCGCCGGCGCGGGCCGCGTGGGCATCGGCCAGGACGGCCACGAACACGGCTTCCAGCTCAGCCAGCGCGCCGACTACTTCGAGGTCGAGGTCGGCCTCGAGACGACGCTGAAACGCCCCATCATCAACACCCGCGACGAACCGCACGCCGACGCCGAGAAGTACCGCCGCCTCCACGTGATCATCGGCGACGCCAACCTCTCCGAGATCAGCACCTACCTCAAGCTCGGCACCACGGCCCTCGTCCTGTCGATGATCGAGGACGGCTTCATCGCCGTCGACCTCGCCGTCGACCAGCCCGTCCGCACCCTCCACCAGGTCTCCCACGACCCCGGCCTCAAGCGCCTGGTCACCCTCCGCAGCGGTCGCACACTCACCGCCGTCCAGCTGCAGATGGAGTACTACGAGCTGTCGCGCAAATACGTCGAGGAACGCTTCGGCGCGGACGCCGACGACCAGACCAAGGACGTCCTCGCCCGCTGGGAGGACACCCTCACGCGCCTCGAGAACGACCCCATGAGCCTCGCCGGCGAACTGGACTGGGTCGCCAAACGCGAGGTCATGGAGGGCTACCGGCGCCGCGACGACCTCGACTGGGACGCCGCCCGCCTCCACCTCGTCGACCTCCAGTACGCCGACGTCAGGGCCGAGAAGGGCATCTACAACCGCCTCGTGGCCCGCGGCCGCATCAAACGCCTCCTGGACGAGTCCGAGGTCGACAGGGCCGTCTCCAAGCCCCCGGAGGACACCCGCGCGTACTTCCGCGGCCGCTGCCTGGAGCAGTACGCCGACGACGTCGCCGCGGCCTCCTGGGACTCCGTGATCTTCGACCTGCCCGGCCGGGACTCGCTCCAGCGCGTCCCAACCCTGGAACCCCTTCGCGGAACGCGAAATCACGTCAAGGAGCTCCTGGACCGCTGCCGCACCGCGGAAGACCTGGTCAGGGTCCTGTCGGGCAGCTGAACCGTGACCCGGACGGAACCTGCCCGACGGGTGGGACGCCTCCCGTCCGGGAATCATCGAGATGGGCCTCGTACGTTGACGCAACTGCGGGGCCGATGTCGGACCGGGCTTGTAGGGTCTGATCATCACCGATCGGCAGGAATGCCGACCTGTCGACCATGTCGGGCGAAAGAGCGGGGTGAGGGTAATGGCGACCAAGGACACCGGCGGCGGCCAGCAGAAGGCGACGCACTCCACGGAGGAGGTCGAGGAGCAGGCCGCGGAGACGCAGGGCTCCGAGGACCTCAAGGAGCGCCACGAGAAGCTGAGCGACGACGTCGACTCGGTTCTTGACGAAATTGACGATGTACTCGAGGAAAATGCCGAGGATTTCGTTCGAAGTTTCGTTCAAAAGGGCGGCGAGTAGCCTTCGAATCGAAGGTTGCGGGGGACTCTGGGTTGGCAAGCGAAGAAGGTGCGAAGCGTTGCTCGCGGTGCAATGAGATCAGGTCGCGAGCAGCCTTCGCCAGCAACAAAGCAGCCCGGGACGGGTTGCAGGCCTATTGCCGTGAGTGCTGGGCGGCCTACCACCAGGCCCGGCAGGTGGCCCAGGGAAGGAATGTGCGGCCCCGCGTGGATACGCCCGAGGGGAACAAGTTCTGCCGCAGCTGCGAGGAGGTCAAGCCGCACCGCGAGTGGCACCGCAACGCCACGGCGTCCGACGGCCTTGCGACCTGCTGCAAGGCTTGCAAAGCCGTCAAGGGGCGGCGTGGGCATCTGAAGCGCCAGTACGGCATGACCGAAGCCGAGCGCGACGCCATGGTCGCCTCCCAGAAGGGGCTCTGCGTGATCTGCCTGAAAGCCCCGGCCGTCCATGTGGATCACTGCCACGAGACGGGTAGGGTCCGAGGCGTACTGTGCTTCAACTGCAATTCGGCCATCGGCAAGTTGGGAGACGACCCCGACGCTGTGCGTCGGGCAGCCGCCTACCTGGAGGGAACTTCGTGGAAGCCAACACTCGTAGCACCGGGCGTCTACCAGCTGCCTTCCTGACGCCTGGGTCCTCGTCCTTCATGGACTTCCTCTCCGAGCACCAGCCGGAGATGCTGCCCGGCAAGCGGCAGCTGCCCCCGACGCAGGGTGTCATCGAGGCTCCGCACGGCACGACGATCGTGGCCGTCACGTTCCCCGGGGGCGTGGTGCTCGCCGGTGACCGGCGCGCCACGATGGGCAACGTCATCGCGCAGCGGGACATCGAGAAGGTGTTCCCGGCCGACGAGTACTCGGCCGTGGGCATCGCCGGCACGGCGGGTCTGGCCGTGGAGATGGTGAAGCTGTTCCAGCTGGAGCTGGAGCACTTCGAGAAGGTCGAGGGGGCGCAGCTCTCGCTGGAGGGCAAGGCGAACCGGTTGTCGGCCATGATCCGGTCGAATCTGGGCATGGCGATGCAGGGTCTGGCGGTGGTGCCGTTGTTCGCCGGTTTCGACGTGGGCCGGGACCGGGGCCGGATCTTCTCGTACGACGTGACGGGCGGCCGGTCGGAGGAGCATCACTTCGCGGCGACGGGTTCGGGTTCGGTGTTCGCGCGGGGGGCGATGAAGAAGCTCTACCGGGACGATCTGTCGGAGGAGCAGGCCACGACGTTGGTGGTGCAGGCCCTGTACGACGCGGCGGACGACGATTCGGCGACGGGTGGTCCCGATGTGGCGCGCCGGATCTTCCCGATCGTCACCGTGATCACCGAGGACGGTTTCCGTCGGCTGACCGACGATGAGTCGTCGGCGATCGCCCGTTCCATCATCGAGCGTCGTCTGGAGCAGCCGGACGGCCCGCGTGCCGCTCTGCTGTAGTCGGCGGGCTTGTTCTTGTCCCAGGTGATCCAGTGACTTCGACAGAAAGGGACGGTTAACCGGTGTCGACGCCGTTCTATGTCTCTCCCCAGCAGGCGATGGCGGATCGCGCGGAGTATGCGCGCAAGGGCATCGCCCGTGGCCGCAGCCTGGTCGTGCTGCAGTATGCCGACGGGATCGTGTTCGTCGGTGAGAATCCGTCCCGTGCCCTGCACAAGTTCAGTGAGATCTATGACCGGATCGGTTTCGCGGCCGCCGGGAAGTACAACGAGTACGAGAATCTGCGGATCGGTGGTGTGCGGTATGCCGATCTGCGGGGTTACACCTATGACCGTGACGATGTGACGGCGCGTGGTCTGGCGAACGTGTATGCGCAGACGCTGGGCACGATCTTCTCCTCGGCGGGTGAGAAGCCGTACGAGGTGGAGCTGGTCGTCGCGGAGGTGGGTGAGACCGCGGACGGTGATCAGATCTACCGGTTGCCGCATGACGGGTCGATCGTGGACGAGCACGGTTCGGTCGCGGTGGGTGGCAATGCGGAGCAGATCAGCAGTTTCCTGGATCAGCGTCATCAGGACGGGATGAGTCTGGCGGACGCGTTGAAGCTGGCCGTTCAGGCGTTGTCGCGGGACACGAACGGTACGCAGCGGGAGATTCCGGCGGAGCGGCTGGAGGTGGCGGTGCTGGACCGTACGCGTCCGCAGCAGCGGAAGTTCAAGCGGATCGTGGGGCGTCAGCTGGGCCGGTTGCTGGAGACGGACGGTGCGTCGACGGAGGCGGAGAGCTCCGACGAGGAGTAGGCGGCGTCGGGGGCCCGTCCTGGTGTCCTGGTCCGTGTGCGTTTCTTGTTCCTGTGTGCCCCGGTCGGGTCGTCGGCCGGGGCACAGGGCGTTCAGGGGGCGCTGGGCGGGGCCGTGGAGGCGCGGACGACGAGGTGGACGGGGATGTCGGTGTCGTCGGGTGTGCGGCCTTCCAGGACGTCGAGGAGGGCTTGCATGCCGCGTTCGCCGAAGAGCTCGGCGTCGAGCCGGACGGTGGTGAGTTCGGGGTCGAGGGCGGTGGCGAGGGCGAGGTCGTCGAGGCCGGTGACGGAGACGTCGTCGGGGATGCGCAGGCCGAGGCGGCGCAGGGCTTTGTAGGCGCCGGCGGCGAGTTTGTCGTCGTCGCAGATGACGGCGGTGGGGCGGGGGCCGGGTGCGGCGAGGGCGTGCTGGGCGGCGGTGCGGGCTTCGTCGATGGAGATGGGTGCGGGTGCGGTGCGCAGGGTGGTGCCGGGGGTGGCGGTGATGCGGGTGGTGAGGGCGTGGGCGCGGACGTCGAAGGTCCAGGAGGGGACGTCCGCGGCGAGGTGGAGGAAGTGGCGGTGGCCGAGGGTGAGGAGGTGGTCGGCGAGTTGGCGGGCGCCGTCGGCGATGTCGAGGTTGACGGTGGCGGCGCCGAGGCTTCCGGCGGGGTCGCTGTCGAGCATGACGAGGGGGAGCTGGTCGCCGCGGAGGGCGGTGAGGGCGTCGGCTGCCATGGAGGAGGCGAGGATGCCGTCCAGGGCGGCCTGGGCGGAGGCGAAGGGGTCGCGGGCGGGGCCGATGCCTTCCGGGGAGGGGTAGAGGACGACGCCGAAGCCGTGTGCGGCGGCGACGCGTGCGGCTCCGGTGTAGACGCCGGCGAAGAATTCGGTGGTGAGGGCGGGGACGACGAGGAGGACGGTGCGGGTGCGGCCGAGGCGGAGGTTGCGGGCGGCGAGGTTGGGGCGGTAGCCGAGGTCGCGGGCGGCGTCGCGTACGCGCTGGGCGGTGGTCTCGGAGACGCGGCCGCGCCATTTGTCGCCGAGGACGAGGGAGACGGCGGCCTGGGAGACGCCGGCGGCCTGGGCGACGTCGCGGCTCGTGGGGCGGGTGCTGCCTCGTGCCACGGTGGGCCTGCGCTTTCGTCTGGACTGGCGAACAGCGCACATGGTACGTATGACCAGACGCGTTATACGTAAAACTTCGGGGTGGCTCACTGCCTCGGGCGAGGTGAGGGGGGCGGGCCATGGCCGCGGGGTACGGGGAGATCCTCAGGACGAGGCATGCGGCCCGGTTGCTGGCGGGCACGCTGGTGGGCCGGTTGCCGAACGCCACGGCCGCGATCGCGATCGTGCTGTTCGTGCGGGCGGAGGGCGGCACGTACAGCCTGGCGGGGGCGCTGGCGGCGGTGTACGGCGTGGCGAACGCCGTGGGGCAGCCGTTGCTGGGGCGGCTGGTCGACGTGTACGGGCAGCCGCGGGTGCAGTTGCCGGCGGCGTCGGCCTCGGCGCTCGCGATGGCGGTGTTCGCGTTCGCGGGCACCGGTTCGCCGCCGGTGGCGTACGGGGCGGTGGCCGCGGCGGGGCTGTTCACGCCGCCGCTGGAGGGCGGGCTGCGCGCTCTGTGGCCGGCGGTGCTGCGGCGGGAGGAGCAGGTGCACACGGCGTATGCGATGGACGCGGTGGCGCAGGAGGTGATGTTCACCGTCGGGCCGTTGCTGGTGACGGTGTGCGTGTCGGTGTGGTCGGCCCAGGTCGCGCTGCTGGTGCTGAACGGGCTGGGGGTGCTGGGCGCGCTGTGGGTGGTCGTGTCGCCGCCTTCGCGCGCGTGGCGGTCGGCTCCGCGTGAGGCGCACTGGCTGGGCGCGCTGCGGTCGCCGGGTCTGCTGGCGCTGCTGGGGGCGTTCCTGTTCGTGGGGGTGGCGCTGGGGTCGATCACGGTGGCGTCGGTTCCGTACGCGGACGGTCACGGCGGGGGCGCGGTGTACGGCTGGCTGATGGCGGCGCTGGGGCTGGGCGCTCTGGTGGGCGGTGTGGTGTACGGGGCGCGGCGGTGGGCGGGGTCGCCGGAGCGGCGGCTGGTGGGTCTGGTGGCCGCCCTGGCGGTGTGTTACCTGCCGTTGATGCTGATGCCGGGCGCGGTGGCGATGGTGGCGCTGACGGCGTTGGCGGGGGTGTTCCTGGCTCCCGCGATCGCGTGTGCGTTCGTCATCGTGGACCGGCACGCGCCGCGGGGGACGGTGACGGAGGCGTTCTCGTGGCTGGTGACGACGTTCACGGTGGGCGCGTCGGTGGGGACGGGTCTGGCGGGTCCGGTCGTGGAGGCCGGGGGCGCGTTGTGGGGGTTCGCGGTGCCGGGTGCGGCGGGGGCCGTGTCGTTGGTGGTTTTGCTGGCCACGGGGCGGGTAATGGGAGTTCCGGCCGGAAGCGGGGTGGTTGCGGCTTCATCGGAAAATGATCCGAACCGTGCTGCCGAACCCCGTTTCAGTTCAGGGGATCGGGCGTAATGTTCACTCATGGACCGCCGCATTTTCGGGCTGGAGAACGAGTACGGCGTCACATGTACGTTCAGGGGACAGCGTCGGCTGTCTCCCGACGAGGTGGCGCGGTACCTCTTCCGCCGTGTCGTGTCATGGGGCCGAAGCAGCAATGTCTTTCTGCGGAACGGCGCCCGCCTCTATCTCGACGTGGGTTCGCATCCGGAATACGCGACACCGGAATGTGACAACGTGACCGAGCTGGTCACCCACGACAAGGCCGGCGAGCGCATTCTCGAGGGACTCCTGGTGGACGCGGAGCGACGCCTGCACGAGGAAGGAATCGCGGGCGACGTCTACCTCTTCAAGAACAACACGGACTCGGCGGGCAACTCCTATGGTTGCCACGAAAACTATCTGGTGGCGCGGCACGGGGAGTTCTCCCGGCTCGCGGACATCCTGATCCCGTTCCTGGTGACCCGGCAGTTGCTGTGCGGGGCGGGCAAGGTGCTGCAGACGCCTCGCGGGGCGGTGTACTGCGTCAGCCAGCGGGCCGAGCACATCTGGGAGGGCGTGTCCTCGGCGACGACGCGCTCGCGGCCCATCATCAACACGCGGGACGAGCCGCACGCGGACGCGGAGCGGTACCGGCGGCTGCACGTCATCGTGGGTGACTCGAACATGTCCGAGACGACGATGCTGCTGAAGGTCGGCGCGACGGATCTGGTGCTGCGCATGATCGAGGCGGGCACGGTGATGCGGGATCTGACGCTGGAGAACCCGATCCGGGCGATCCGCGAGGTCAGTCACGACATCACGGGCCGGCGCAAGGTGCGGCTGGCGAGCGGGCGTGAGGCCTCGGCGCTGGAGGTGCAGCGGGAGTACTACGAGAAGGCCGTGGACTTCGTCGAGCGCCGGGGGATCCGTACCGGCACGGTCGACCAGGTGCTGGAGCTGTGGGGCCGCACGCTGGACGCGATCGAGGCGGAGGATCTCGACCGGATCGGCACCGAGATCGACTGGGTGATGAAGTACCAGCTCATCGAGCGGTACCGGGCCAAGCACAACATGACGATGTCGCATCCGCGGGTGGCGCAGATAGACCTCGCCTACCACGACATCCACCGTCGTCGTGGTCTGTACTACCTGCTGGAGCGCAAGGGGCAGGCGGCGCGGATCTGCAACGACCTGAAGATCTTCGAGGGCAAGTCGGTGCCGCCGCAGACGACTCGGGCGCGGTTGCGCGGTGACTTCATCCGGCGTGCGCAGGAGCAGCGCCGGGACTTCACGGTGGACTGGGTGCATCTGAAGCTGAACGACCAGGCGCAGCGCACGGTGCTGTGCAAGGACCCGTTCCGTTCGGTGGACGACCGGGTGGAGAAGCTGATCGCCGGCATGTGAGCGGGGGTTGCGCGCGCGTGCTCCGCGCGGGCGCGGAACGCAACACGGGCACCGTACGTTTCCCGTACGGTGCCCGTTCCACGTCGTAGAGTTGCGCGCACTCCATCCGAAGATCGACCGATTACGAGGCTTTCATCGTGCGCCGACGCTCCCTCATCCTTGCCGCCGTTCCCGCGGGACTGGTCACGCTGTCCGCGTGCGGTGACGACAAGTCCGATTCGAGCAAGGCGAGCGACAAGGCGTCGCCCTCGGCCTCGGGGCCGTCGGCGCCGCCTCCGCCGAAGATCGTGGACGGTCCGCTGCCGGCGATCACGGCGGGGGTGAAGTTCGGTGAGAAGCCGACGGTGGCGAAGGGTCCGGGCAAGCCGTCGGATCAGCTGGCGGTCAGGACGGCGATCGCGGGCAGCGGGAAGACGGTCGCGGAGAACGACTACATCCAGGCCGACTATCTGGCGCAGGTGTGGGACACGGCGAGGGTCCTCACCAACACCTACGACCACAAGGTGCCGCTGCTGACGCAGCTCGCGCAGGGCAGCACCCTGGAGGGCTGGCGCTATGCGCTGACGGGGAAGAAGGTGGGCAGCCGGGTGGAGTTCGCGGTGCCGCCGGCCTGGGCGTTCGGCAAGCAGGGCAACCCGCAGCTGGAGGTGAAGGGCACGGACACGCTGGTGTTCGTGTTCGACATCAAGGACTCGTTCGGCGCGAAGAGTTCGGCCAAGGGCAAGGACGTGCCGCAGGACACGGCCGGTGTGCCGAAGGTGGGCACGAACACCGACGGCAAGGCGCCCTCGATCGACGTCCCGAAGACGAAGGCGCCGGCGAAGCTGGTGTCGGAGTACGTGATCGAGGGGGACGGGCCCGTGGTCGGGGCGGCCGACACGGTGCTGGTGCAGTACAAGGGCGTCCTGTGGGACACGGGCAAGGAGTTCGACTCGACGTACGGCCGTGGTGCGCTGACGTCGTTCTCGTTGCAGCAGGTGGTCAAGGGCTGGGCGCAGGGACTGACCGGCAAGAAGGTGGGCAGTCGGGTGCTCGTCGTGGTGCCGCCGTCGCTGGGTTACGGCGACAAGCCGCCGAGCGGCAGCGGTATCGAGAAGGACTCCACGATGGTGTTCTCGGTGGACCTCCTCGCGAAGATGTGAGGTCGCCGAAGGTGTAAGACTGTCCGTGTTGTTGCCTTTACGTGAGACGTGCAGGAGCCAGTGACGTGAGCATTGACAAGCCCGAGATCGACTTTCCCGGCGGCGAGCCCCCGGCGGACCTGGAGATCAAGGACATCTGGGAGGGCGACGGCGAGGTTGCGCAGGCCGGTCAGAACGTCACCGTCCACTACGTGGGTGTCGCGTTCAGCACCGGTGAGGAGTTCGACGCCAGCTGGAACCGTGGGACGCCGTTCCGCTTCCCGCTGGGCGGCGGCCGGGTCATCAAGGGCTGGGACCAGGGCGTGCAGGGCATGAAGGTCGGCGGGCGCCGCCAGCTGACCATCCCGGCCCACCTCGCCTACGGCGACCAGAGCCCGACGCCGGCGATCAAGCCCGGTGAGACGCTGATCTTCGTCGTGGACCTGCTCGGCGTCTGACCGGTGCACATGCGGTCCGCGCCGATCGCGGTGTGACCGGTGCCGATCATCCGGGGCCCATGCCTGCCCGGGCATGGGCCCTCGGCTTTTGTCCGGGCACCGCGGGGCGGTACGGTCTCGATCGTAAGCACCATAGGGGAGGCGAAGGGCGTCGATGGCCATTGCCAAGGCCGAGCGGCTGATGAACCTGGCGCTGTGTCTGCTCGGGACGCGCCGGCCGCTCAGCAAGCGTGAGCTGCGCGACTCCATCGAGGCGTACGTCGAGACGTTCCGCGCCGGCGCCGGGGGTACGGGCTCGGACGACTCCTTCAACCGGATGTTCGAGCGCGACAAGGACGATCTGCGCGAGCTGGGCCTGGTCATCGAGACCGTGGAGAGCCTGGACGGCGAGATCGGCTATCTCGCGCGCCGTGACAGCAACCGGCTGCCGCCCATCACCCTCGACGCCGAGGAGGCCGCGGCCCTCGGACTGGCGGCCAAGGTGTGGCAGCAGGCCCGGCTGGCGGGCGCGGCCAGCGGTGCGCTGCAGAAGCTGCGGGCGGCGGGGCTGCCCGAGGACGTGGACCCCTACGAGGCCCATGGCGCGCTGGAGCCGCGGATCCCCGTGCACGAGGCGGCCTTCGAGCCGTTGATGCTGGCCTGCCGGGACCGCCGGCCGGTGGTGTTCGACTACCGCAAGGCCACCGCCGCGCGCCCGGAGCCGCGCCATGTCGAGCCGTGGGCGCTGGAGTGCTGGCGCGGCCACTGGTATCTGGCCGGTTTCGACCGTGACCGGGGCGCCGAGCGGGTGTTCCGGCTGTCGCGGATCACCGGCCGGGTGCGCTCGCGGGGAGCCGCGTTCACCGTGCCGGTTCCCGACGTCGTCACCGTGCGGGAGACGGTCGCGAGCTGGGCGGGGGAGACCGCCGACCGCAGCGCGCTGATCCGGCTGCGGACGGGTTCCGGGTACCCCTTGCGGGCGAAGGCCACCGCGGTGCGGGAACTCGGGGACGGCTGGGACGAGTTGGAGATTCCGTACGGGCACGGCCTGGACGCCTGGCTGGTGGAGTTCGGGCCGGACGTGGTGGTTCTGGAGCCGGCCGAGCTGCGGGCGGACGTCGTGGACCGGCTGCGGGCCGTGGCGAAGGGCTGAGGGGGAGCGAGCAACACAGTGGCAGGCAAACCGGTCAGGCCGGCGAACGCGATCGACCAGACCCGGCGGATGCTCTCCCTGGTGACGTATCTCAGGGAGCGGCCCGGCGCGCGCATCGAGGACGTGGCGCGCGCCTTCGGCATCACCGAGGACGAGCTGGTGTCCGACCTCGACGTGCTGCCCATGTGCGGGACGAGTTTCCGCGGCGGCGATCTCCTCGACATCGACACCGACGGCGAACGGATCTGGTGGCACAATCCGGCGGCGCTGGGCGCGGACGCCGCCGAGCCGCTGCGGCTGGCCGCCGACGAGGCGACGGCGCTGCTGGTGGCGGCCCGCGCCGTGGCCACGCTGCCGGGGCTGCGTGAGGGCGACCGTCAGGCGCTGCTGCGGGCCACGGCGAAGGTGGAGGCCGCGGCCGGCGAGGCGGCGGGGGCGAGTGCGCGGTTGTCGGTGACGTTCGAGTCGGAGGGCGGGGTCTTCGCGGACGTCGACCGGGCGATCTCCGAGCGGCGCAGGCTGTGGATCCGCTACTACTCGCCCGCCCGCGACGAGCTGAGCGAGCGCGAGATCGACCCGATCCGGCTGGTCAGCGTCGGGCACACCTATGTGGAGGCCTGGTGCCGCCGCTCGGAGGCGCGCCGTACGTTCCGGCTGGACCGGGTCGCCGAGATCAAGATCCTCGACGAGCCCTCGGCGCCGCCGGAGATCGAGATGCGGGACCTGTCGGAGGGGCTGGTGCAGCCGGCCGCGGAGGATCCCGAGGTCGTGGTCGAGGTGGGGCCGGGCGGCCGGTGGGTCGCCGAGTACTACCCGCACGACAGCGCCGATGAACTGCCCGAGGGCGGTCTGCGTATTGCCCTGCGTACGCCCGATCCGGCCTCGCTTCGACGGCTGGCCCTGCGGCTGGGCCGTGACGGCCGGATCGTGTCGCCGCCGGAGCTCGCGGACAGCGCCCGCCGGGCCGCCCGCGAGGCGCTGACGGCGTACGACGGGATCGAGGCGGGCGGCGCGCGGGGCGAGCCGGTCGCGGTGCCCGGCGAGAGCCGGTCCGAGGAACGGGAGCAGGGGGAGTCGTGAGCGAGTCGACGGCGTCCGGTGTACGGGGCATCTCGGTGGCTTCGGCGTTCGCGGGGATGCGCAGCGCGGCCCCGGTGCGGTTCAGAGCCGGGTGCCCGGACTGCCGGGGCGCCTTCGAGCTCGCCGCGAGCGCGCTGCGGCTGGCGATCGGCGCGTCGAGCCGCACGACCTTCTACTCGTTCACCTGCCCGGACTGCGGGGCGGCGGTGCGCAAGCCGGCCGGCGAGCGGATCGTGGAGCTGCTGGCCGGGGGCGGGGTCAGGACCCTGCGGCTGCACTCCCCGTAGGGGTCTAGGCTCGCCTCATGTTCTGGGCGATGTGCGCGATTGCGCTGGGTTTTGCAGGTCTCGCCGTCCTGGCGGTGTTCGCCGCGCGGGTCTTCGTCGAGGCGCAGCGGCTGGGGCGGCAGGTCGCCGAGTCCGCGCGCCGTGTCGACCGGGCCGCTCAGGATCTGGAGCGGGCGGCGGTGAGCGCGGCGCGGGCCGTGGACACCTTGTGAGGCCGTGGCGGCGGGATCCCGCGGGCGCACGGGAGCGCGGGACCGCTCCGGCGGGTCACGGGGTCCGTGTGTTTCGGGCCGCTTCGCCCTCCCGCGCCGACAGCAGCGGCAGGTACGCTGCTGGTCGCGGCTCGGAGAACGAGGCCCGGACCGCAGAGCGGGAGTACGCACGGGGATTGCCTGACGTTTACCCCTGAGCGTTACGATCGCTGTCAACACGATCGTTCGGACATGTGTCCGACCGGTCGGACGGCAAACCGCCCCCGCAGCCTCGGTGAGAAGGTAAAGACTTATGTTCGGAAGGCTCGGCGCCCCCGAGATCATTCTCATCCTCGTCGTCGTCATCCTGCTGTTCGGCGCGAAGAAGCTTCCCGACATGGCGCGCTCGCTGGGCAAGTCGGCTCGCATCCTCAAGAGCGAGGCGAAGGCGATGAAGGAGGACGGCGGCAGCACGACCACTCCCGCCGGCCCGCCTCACACCGACGAGCAGACCCCGGCGACACGCACCATCCAGGCCGCTCCCGGCGACGTGACCAGCTCCCGCCCGGTCACGGAGCCGACGGACACGACCAAGCGCTGACGCAGGGCCGGTGACCTCCGGCCCGCCGCACGAGATGGGAACGTGGGTTGCTGAAGTCTGCCCGCAAAGAGGAGAAAGACCCGGAGGGGCGGATGCCCCTCGCGGATCACCTCCGTGAGCTTCGCAACCGGCTCGCGAAGGCGATGCTGGCGATCATGGTCGGCGCGATCGTCGGCGCGATGTACTACCAGGACATCATCAACCTGCTCACGGACCCGATCCAGCAGTCCGTGGGATGCACCAAGCCCTTCACCGAGCTCGCCAAGCAGAGCGACGGGGCCTGCGGCAACATCACCATGTCGGGCCTCATGGGCCCCTTCACGTTGATGATCAAGGTGTCCCTCACCGCCGGTGTGGTGGGCGCGAGCCCGGTCTGGCTGTACCAGCTGTGGGCGTTCGTCGCTCCGGGGCTGCACCGCAGCGAGAAGAAGTACGCCATGGCCTTCGTCGCGGCCGGCTTCCCGCTGTTCATGGCAGGCGCCTGGTTCTCCTACCACGTGCTGCCCACGGCCGCCGACGTGCTGCTGGACTTCACCCCCGACAACGCCGTCAACCTGCTGCCGCTCGACGATCTGCTCGACCTCGTGACCCGCATGGTGATCGTGTTCGGCCTCTCCTTCGAGCTGCCGTTGCTGCTGGTCATGCTCAACCTCACCGGAGTCATCCGCGGCCGTCGGATGCTCGGCTGGTGGCGCGGCATGATCCTCGGGGTCACGATCTTCGCGGCCTTCGCCACGCCCACCGTCGACCCCGTGTCGATGCTGTCGCTCGCGGCGCCGATCGTCGTGCTGTACTTCCTGGCGGTGGGTTTCTCCCTCATGAACGACAGGCGCAAGAGCCGGCGCGAGGCCATGGGACCCGCCGACGACGAGGCGTCCGAGCTGGACCTCACCCCCGAGGACATCGGCGCGGTCGAGACGGTGGCCGCCTCGCGGGCGCTGCCGGAGCAGTCGAGCACGGACCGGGTCAACGGTTATGACGACGTGACCTGACAGACGTCGCCGAACTCGTAGGGTCGTCCTCGTGACCTGCGAGATCACCCTCTTCGTCAATCCCGCCGCGGGCCGCGGCCGGGGCGCCCGGGCGGCGCTGCCGGCCGCTTCCGCGTTGCGGGCGGCCGGCTACCGTGTGCGCACGATCGTCGGGCAGGACGCGGGGGACGCCCTGGCCCGGGCGCGCGCGGCCGTCGCGGACGGCACCGGGGCCCTGATCGCCGTCGGCGGGGACGGGCTGGCCCACCTCGCGCTCCAGGCCGTGGCCGGCACCGACACCCCCCTCGGGCTGGTCGCCGTCGGCACCGGCAACGACTTCGCCCGCGCCCTCGGCCTGCCCGTGCGCGACCCGGCGGCCGCCGCCCACCTGATCGCCGACGCCCTGAAGGCGTCCCGGATCCGCGAGGTCGACCTCGGCCGGGTGGGCGAGCGCTGGTTCGGCACCGTCCTCGCCTCCGGCTTCGACTCCCGCGTCAACGACCGCGGCAACCGCATGCGGTGGCCCGCCGGACGCGCCCGGTACGACCTCGCGATGCTCGCCGAGCTGGCCGCCTTCCGCCCGTTCGCGTACCGGATCACGCTCGACGACGGCGCGGTGCGGGAGGTCGAGGCGACCCTCGTCGCCGTGGGCAACGGCCCCTCCTACGGCGGCGGCATGCGGATCTGCCCCGGTGCCGACCTCGCCGACGGCCTGTTCGACGTCACCGTCGTCGGGGACTGCGGCCGGGCCACCCTGCTGCGGGTCTTCCCGCAGGTCTACCGGGGCACCCACGTCGACCACCCCCGGGTCACCGTGTACCGGGCCGCCCGGGTCGAGATCGCCGCCGAGGGCGTCTCCGGGTACGCGGACGGCGAGCGCCTGGCGGCCCTGCCGCTCACCGCGCGCTGCGTGCCCGGCGCGGTGCGCGTCGTCGGACCCTGAGCCGGGACGGGCCGGCCGGCCCCGCAGCCGGGCGGGAGTGCCCCCGTGAGCTGGGCGTACCCAGGTTTGGACGTACCCGATCCGGATAATGATCGTCCTGTTGTCAGTGCGGCCCGGTACGCTCGAAAGCACGATGACAGAGGATCTCTCACCGGCCGAGCGGTACGCGGCAGCACGTAAGCGCGCTGTCGAGCAGGCCACCGCACTCGCGTCCTTCCGCGAGATGTACGACTTCGGTCTCGACCCCTTCCAGATCGAGGCCTGCCAGGCGCTGGAGGCGGGCAAGGGCGTCCTGGTGGCCGCCCCCACCGGCTCGGGCAAGACGATCGTGGGCGAGTTCGCCGTCCATCTCGCCCTCCAGCAGGGCAAGAAGTGCTTCTACACGACGCCCATCAAGGCGCTGTCGAACCAGAAGTACTCCGATCTGTGCCGCCGCTACGGCAGCGACAAGGTGGGTCTGCTCACCGGCGACAACAGCGTCAACTCCGAGGCGCCGGTGGTCGTGATGACCACCGAGGTGCTGCGGAACATGCTGTACGCCGGTTCGCAGACGCTCCTCGGCCTCGGCCACGTGGTGATGGACGAGGTGCACTACCTCTCCGACCGCTTCCGCGGCGCCGTGTGGGAAGAGGTGATCATCCACCTGCCCGAGTCGGTCACCCTGGTGTCGCTGTCCGCGACCGTGTCCAACGCCGAGGAGTTCGGCGACTGGCTGGACACCGTGCGCGGCGACACCGAGGTGATCGTCTCCGAGCACCGGCCCGTGCCGCTGTTCCAGCACGTGCTCGCCGGGCGGCGGATGTACGACCTGTTCGAGGAGGGCGAGGGCCACCGCAGGGCCGTCAACCCCGACCTCACGCGCCTGGCCCGCATGGAGGCCTCCCGGCCCTCCTACCAGGACCGCAGGCGGGGGCGCAGTCTGCGCGAGGCCGACCGCGAGCGCGAACGCAGACAGCGTTCGCGCGTGTGGACGCCGGGGCGGCCCGAGGTCATCGAGCGGCTCGACGCCGAAGGGCTGCTGCCCGCCATCACGTTCATCTTCAGCCGCGCCGCCTGCGAGGCCGCCGTCCAGCAGTGCCTGTACGCCGGACTGCGGCTCAACGACGAGGAGGCGCGGGCCGAGGTCCGCGCGCTCGTCGAGGAGCGCACGGCGGCCATCCCCCGCGAGGACCTGCACGTCCTCGGCTACTACGAGTGGCTGGAGGGCCTGGAACGCGGCATCGCCGCCCACCACGCGGGCATGCTGCCGACGTTCAAGGAGGTCGTCGAGGAGCTGTTCGTGCGCGGGCTGGTCAAGGCCGTCTTCGCGACCGAGACGCTCGCCCTCGGCATCAACATGCCGGCCCGGTCGGTGGTGCTGGAGAAGCTCGTCAAGTGGAACGGCGAACAGCACGCCGACATCACCCCCGGCGAGTACACCCAGCTCACCGGGCGCGCGGGCCGGCGCGGCATCGACGTCGAGGGGCACGCCGTCGTGCTGTGGCAGCGCGCCATGAACCCCGACCACCTCGCCGGACTCGCGGGCACCCGCACGTACCCGCTGCGCTCCAGCTTCAAGCCGTCGTACAACATGGCGGTCAACCTCGTCCAGCAGTTCGGGCGGCACCGCTCGCGCGAGCTGCTGGAGACGTCGTTCGCCCAGTTCCAGGCCGACCGGTCGGTGGTCGGGATCTCGCGCCAGGTGCAGCGCAACGAGGAGGGCCTGGAGGGCTACAAGGCCTCCATGACCTGCCACCTCGGCGACTTCGAGGAGTACGCGCGGCTGCGCCGCGAACTGAAGGACCGCGAGACGGAACTGGCCAAGCAGGGGGCGGCCCAGCGGCGCGCGGAGGCCGCCGTGGCGCTGGAGAAGCTCAAGCCGGGCGACGTCATCCACGTGCCCACCGGCAAGTACGCGGGCCTGGCGCTGGTCCTCGACCCGGGCCTGCCCGCCGGACGGGCCAACGGGCACCGCGGCTTCGACCACCACGACGGGCCGCGTCCGCTGGTGCTGACCGCGGAACGGCAGGTCAAGCGGCTGGCGTCGATCGACTTCCCGGTGCCGGTCGAGGCGCTGGAGCGGATGCGGATCCCCAAGACGTTCAACGCCCGCTCGCCGCAGTCCCGCCGCGACCTCGCCTCGGCGCTGCGCACCAAGGCCGGGCACATCCCGCCGGAGCGGGCCCGCAAGCAGCGCTCCCAGGCCGCGGACGACCGGGAGATCGCCCGGCTGCGCACCGAGATCCGGGCGCATCCGTGCCACGGCTGCTCGGAGCGCGAGGACCACGCCCGCTGGGCCGAGCGCTATCACCGGCTGCTGCGCGACACCTCGCAGCTGGAGCGGCGCATCGAGGGGCGCACCAACACCATCGCCCGCACCTTCGACCGGATCGTGGCGCTGCTGACCGAGCTGGACTACCTGCGCGGCAACGAGGTCACCGAGCACGGCAAGCGGCTCGCCCGCCTCTACGGCGAACTCGACCTGCTCGCCAGCGAATGCCTGCGCGCGGGCGTCTGGGAGGGGCTCAGCCCGGCCGAACTCGCCGCCTGCGTCTCGGCGTTGGTGTACGAGGCCCGGATGAGCGACGACGCGATGGCGCCCAAGCTGCCCTCGGGCAAGGCGAAGGCCGCGCTCGGCGAGATGGTCCGGATCTGGGGCCGGCTGGACGCGCTGGAGGAGGACTTCCGCATCAGACAGACCGAGGGCGTCGGACAGCGCGAACCCGACCTGGGCTTCGCCTGGTCCGCGTACATGTGGGCCTCGGGCAAGGGACTGGACGAGGTGCTGCGCGAGGCGGAGATGCCGGCCGGCGACTTCGTGCGCTGGTGCAAGCAGGTCATCGACGTCCTCGGGCAGATCGCGGCGGCGGCCCCGGCCGAGAGCACCACGGTCGCGAAAAACGCGCGCAAGGCGGTCGACGCGCTGCTCCGAGGCGTCGTCGCCTACTCGTCGGTGGGCTGAGAGCGGACGCACGGCGGGGACGGGCGGCGGGGAGGGCGGAGGGGACACGCGCAGCACGGCTGCGTCGACGACTTCCCCGCCGAGGGGGCGCCCCCGTCGCTCGCAGGGGGCGCGCTCGAGATACGGCCTCGACGGGCGCGACCGCGTCCCCGACCCGCCGGGGAAGTAGGACACCGGGACGGGGGCGTCTCGTTCGGCGCCCGGGGTGACGCTGCCGCCG
Source organism: Streptomyces sp. NBC_00704 (assembly GCF_036226605.1). Classification (NCBI taxonomy): domain Bacteria; kingdom Bacillati; phylum Actinomycetota; class Actinomycetes; order Kitasatosporales; family Streptomycetaceae; genus Streptomyces; species Streptomyces sp. NBC_00704. The sequence goes on along the minus strand of NZ_CP109000.1, from coordinate 1,529,522 downwards.
GAGCCCCTTCGAGCCGATGACGTCGAGGAAGCCGTCCGCGCGGACCCGCCCGGCCGCGCACTCACCTGCCCGCCAGGCCGCGCACCTGCCCGGCCACGTGTCGCGCGGTGCCCGGCCCGCGGAATCCCGCCGCGCTCGGAACTGACGGCTGCCGCTGGGAAGTTGCCCACCGCTTGTGGTCAGGTCGCGCCTTCGCGACCTCCTCCGCGACCTTCTTCGCCACACGGGCCCGCCGCCGAGCGCTCGCCGACACGGCGGCCATGCGCCCCTTGTCCAGTGCGGTGCCGAGTGCGTGGGGTGTGCCGGGCCTCCCGGCCGCTCAGTGGCACCACGGGGCGGGCGAGGAGGAACTGCCCTTCGCACTACCGGAGTCGAGGGTCCCCTCCTCGGTCGCTCGCCCGTGCGGGTGAATTCCTCGCTGATGGCGTGAGGCCTGCCGCGGCCCGGCTCCGGGAGTCGTGTCGCGCCGACCTGGAGCCGTCGTGCGGCGGTTCCCACGTGTTCGACGGCCTGGACCTGCTGCCCGACGCGAGCAGCGAACCTTTCGCCGGGTTCCATGCCGTGCGCCGAACTCAACGACGATCGTGGTGGGTTGGGCCGAGTGCCGGCGTATGCCGTGGCCGACGCGGTCCTGCGGGTCGTCCGGCTTCAGGCGTTCCGGCCACGGCGGGTCATCGTCGGCCCGCGGTCTCCTCATCCGTTCCGGTGAATTGATTCGCACACCCGTGCGGCGTCACCTGGCGCGTTCGAATCATCGCGGAGCGTGTAAACGAGCGAGGTTACTCCACGTGCGGAAGCGGTTTCAGGCGGTTGCCGAATATGACACGGCGATGATCCTGTCGGACTAAGCTCGCCCGCGGCGCACCGAGTTGAGGCGTATTCGTGCGCTTGTTCCCCAATATCCCGAAGATGCCGACAGATCCCTACAGAGGGTGCCCACATGGTGAGTGTTCAGTCCCCACCCGGTCGCCGAGAACTTCCCTACGCGCGCGTGCTGTTGCTGCCGGCGATACTGATGGCCGCGGCGACCGGAGCCGCCGTCGCCCTGGTGGCGACGCATGCCCGGCTCGCCGTCGGCGTCTGCGGAGCCGTCGCGACGCTCCTGGTGATCGCGGTGGGAGCCGAGTCGGTGCGCCGCGGCCGGCGCCTGAGGGAACTGCGCGCGCAGACCGACCAGCGCATCGCCCACCTGGAACGGCGCGTCGCCGACCACGCGCAGGAGAACCGCCGCCTCGCCACGGAGCACGTGCCGAGCGCCGTGGCCTGGCTGCGCGCCGGGAACTCGCCCCGGGAGGTGATGCGCGACCTCAGTCAGAGCGACCCGGCCTTCCGCGCACTCGACGACGCGCAGCGCGCCGTGGTCCGCACCATCCTCGACATCGTCGACCACGAGGAGTCCCTGCGCGACTCCGCCCAGCGCTCCTTCGTCAGCATCGCCCGCCGCGTCCAGGCCATCGTCCACCAGCAGGCGGCGGAACTGCGGGAGATGGAGGAGGACCACGGACGCAACCCCGAGGTCTTCGACGACCTGCTGCGCATCGACCACGGCACCGCGCTGATCGGCCGGCTCGCCGACTCCATCGGCGTCCTCGGCGGCGGCCGCCCCAGCCGCAACTGGCCGCAGCCCGTCCCGCTGTACAGCGTGCTGCGCGGCGCCATGTCCCGGATCCTGGAGTACCGGCGCATCCAGCTGGACTCCATCGCCAAGGTCAACATCCGCGGCCTGTCCGTCGAGCCGCTCATCCACGCGCTCGCCGAACTCCTCGACAACGCCACCCGCTACTCGCCGCCGAACAGCAAGGTGCACGTCAACGCCGTCGAGGTGCAGACCGGCATCGCCGTCGAGATCGAGGACGCCGGCGTCAGCCTCAGCGAGGAGGCCCGCGCCAAGGCCGAACGCATGCTGGAGCAGGCCATGGCGGGCGTCGACATCCAGGACGTCGGCGGCACCCCCCGCCTGGGCCTCGCGGTCGTCGGACGACTGTGCACGTCGTTCAACCTCCAGGTCTCCCTGCGCACCTCGGCCTACGGCGGCGTCCGTGCCGTCCTCATCGTGCCGAGCGAGATGCAGACCTCCGACCCCGCCCCCGGCTTCGCGCACGGCATCGGCGCCACCGCCGTCCCGCAGATCGACCTGAGCCAGATCGGCGAGGGCCCCAAGCGCCCGCCGAAGAAGCGCCGCCCCACCAACGCGCGCATCCCCGCCGGAGTGTCCCTGACCGACGACGAGGTGCCCGAGGTCACCGAGTGGACCGAGCAGGGCCTGCCGCAGCGCCGCAGCAAGACCACCATCTCCATCGCCCAGCGCTACCGGGAGGCGTACGCCGCCCAGGACGCCGCACGCGAGGGCAAGCCCGACCCGTTCGCGCGGCCCGAGCCGGAGCCGCAGCCCGAGGAGAAGCGGCGCGAGCCGGGGCTGGCCTTCGAGGCCTTCTGGGAGGGCCTGGTGAAGGCGGCCCCGCCCGGAGCGCACCCCACCGACTTCACCCGCAATCCCACCGCATACCTGCACCTGCTCGAAGACAAGGCCGAGACCGAGGCCGACGATGAAGGGGACCTCACGTGATCCAGCAGCGGCAAAACTTCGACTGGCTGCTCAAGGAGCTCTATGACGGGGTTCCCGGCATCGAGATGATCGTCGTGCTCTCGGCCGACGGACTGCGCATCGCCCGCTACGCGGGCGACCCCGACGCCGCCGACCGCGTCGCCGCCGCCTGCGCCGGCCTGCAGAGCCTGGCCGCCGCCGTGGGCCAGGAGATCCACTCCAGCAGCGGCGAGATGGACATGGTCGTCATCGACCTCAGCGGCGGCTACTTCTACATGATGTCGGCCGGCGCCAACGCCTACCTCGCCGTCCTCGCGGACGTGCGCTGCGAGGCCGGCCGGATGAGCGGCATGATGCGCGACCTCGTCGTCCGTATCGGCGCCCATCTGACCAGCCCGCCCCGCCGCAACGGGCAGAGCGTATGACCCCTCCGCAACGCCGCCGGCGACAACCCCTGCCCCAGTCGTCCCCGCCGCCCCCACCGGCCCCGCAGCCCGCGCCGCCCCCGGCCGACGGCCAGGACGGCGGCGAGGGGGAGGGCAAGAACCCCGAGCGGCTGTACATCATCACGGGCGCGGACGGCGAACGCGCGCCCGTCGACCTCGTCACCCTGATCGTGGCGCGCGCCGAGGCGCCCTCGTCGGCGCCGCCGGAACAGTCGGCGGTGCTGCGGATGTGCGCCGCCCCGCTGTCCGTGGCCGAGATCTCGGCCTACCTGCGCCTGCCGTTCAGCGTGGTGACGGTCCTGCTCACCGAGATGCTGGCGGCCGAACTCGTCCAGGCGCGGGCCCCCATCGTCCGGCAGCAGCTCCCCGACCGTTCCCTCCTCGAAGCGGTGATGCATGGACTTCAACGGCTCTGACACGATCCCCGGCCCACGGGCCGAGGACCACCTGCCGCACACCACGACGGCCGCGGCGAAGATCGTCATCGTGGGCGGCTTCGGCGTCGGCAAGACCACCATGGTCGGCTCCGTCAGCGAGATCAGGCCGCTGACCACCGAGGAGACCATGACCCAGGCGGGCATCGGGGTCGACGACGACTACGGCTCCGAGACCAAGACCGCCACCACCGTGGCCATGGACTTCGGCCGCATCCGCATCACCGAGCAGGTCGTCCTCTACCTCTTCGGCACGCCCGGCCAGGAACGCTTCTGGTTCCTGTGGAACGGGCTGTTCGAGGGCGCGCTCGGCGCGGTCGTCCTCGTCGACACCCGCCGCATCGAGGTCAGCTTCGAGGTGATGGGCCGGCTGGAGGAGGGCGGGGTGCCGTTCGTCGTCGCCGTCAACACCTTCCCCGACGGGCCCCGTTACCCCGTCGAGGACCTGCGGGCCGCCCTCGACCTGCCGCCCGAGATCCCCATCGTGGAGTGCGACGTCCGCCGGCGCGCCTCCAGCCGGGACGTCCTGATGACCCTCATGCGCTTCCTGCACTCCCTGGCCCTCAGCCGCAGCCTCACCTGACCCGCACGGCCCCACCGACCACCGGCACCGGATCCGGCACCACACCGGGTCCGGCACAGTTTCGGAGCGACCCCCTGTGACTCCCGAACACCCCACCCCCACCGGCCCGCACGACCTCGCCCTGGACCCGCCGTCCGGCTGCCCCGCCCACCACCGGGGCCCCGGCGGACTGGCCCGCCTCTACGGCCCCGGCGCGGAGGACCTGAACGAACTCTACGAGCGGCTGCGCGAGGAGTACGGCCCCGTCGCGCCGGTCCTGCTCCACGACGACCTGCCGATGTGGATGGTCCTCGGCCACGCCGAGAACCTGCGCATGGCGCGCACGCCCTCGCTCTTCACCAAGGACAGCCGCATCTGGTCGCAACTGCTCCAGGGCAGGGTCCGGCCCGACCACCCGCTCATGCCGCACATCGCCTGGCAGCCCATCTGCGCGCACGCCGAGGGCGAGGAGCACAAGCGGCTGCGGGGCGCGGTCACGGCGGCCATGGCGACCATCGACGACCGCAGTGTGCGCCGCTACATCAACCGCTCCACCCAGCGCCTGGTCAACCGCTTCTGCGAGCTGGGCCGCGCCGACCTGGTCCGCGACTTCGCCGAGCACCTGCCGATGGCCGTGATGTGCCACATCCTCGGCATGCCGGACGAGTACAACGACACGATGGTGCACTCCGCCCGCGACGCGCTCAAGGGCAGCGAGACCGCCGTCGCCAGTCACGAGTACGTCGTCGAGGCGCTGGCCCGGCTGACCGCCCGCCGCCGCGCCGAGCCGGAGGACGACTTCACCAGCCACCTCATCACCCACCCGGCAGGGCTCACCGACGACGAGGTCAGGGAGCATCTGCGCCTGGTCCTGTTCGCCGCCTACGAGAACACGGTCAACCTGCTCTCCAACGTCCTGCGCATGGTCCTCACCGACCCGCGCTTCCTCGCCCGGCTCAACGGCGGGCAGATGACGGTGGCCGAGGCCGTCGAGCAGTCCCTGTGGGACGAGCCCCCGTTCAGCACCATCTTCGGCTACTTCGCCAAGCAGGACACCGAGTTGGGCGGCCAGCGCATCCGCCGGGGCGACGGCCTCTTCTTCGCGCCCGCGCCCGGCAACGTCGACCCCCGGGTGCGCCCCGACCTGTCCGCGCACATGCAGGGCAACCGCTCCCATCTCGCCTTCGGCAGCGGTCCGCACGAGTGCCCCGGCCAGGACATCGGCCGCGCGATCGCCGACGTCGGCGTCGACGCGCTGCTGACGCGACTCCCCGACGTGCAACTCGACTGCCCCGAGGACGAGTTGCGGTGGACGATGTCGATCGCGTCGCGGCACCTCGTCGCGCTGCCGGTGCGCTTCGAGCCCAGGGACCAGCAGGACGTCAAGCACAAGCCGAGCCACGCCCCGATCCCGCCGCAGCGTCTGACGCCTCCGGCGCCCGCGCCCGTGCGGTCCGCCCCGGCAGCGGCCGCCGAGCCGCCGGCCGCTGCGACGCCGACGCCCGTCCACGCGCCGATCCCGACGGCGCCGACGTCCGCGCCCGTGCCCGGCGCCGCGCCCGCGTCACCGTCCGGACCGGACGTCCCGCACCCCGCCGGGCCGGTCCGCCGGCCGAACGCCTGGCGGCGCTTCCTGGCCTGGTGGCGCGGTTACTGAGCCGCTCCCGGCCGCGGCGCGTCCGGCGGCCGCGGGCCGGCGGCCCAACGGTCGTACGCGGTCCAGGCCTCCAGGACGCGCCCGCTGCGCAGCAGGTGCCGCCTGCCCGTGACCGGATCGGTGAACTCCAGCTCCCGCGCCAGCAGTTGCAGCGGCCGCCGGAAGTCGCCGGCCGGTCCGGGACCGGCCACCACGGGGTACAGCGGATCGCCGAGGATCGGCACGCCGAGCGCGTTCATGTGGACGCGCAGCTGATGGGTCTGGCCGGTGGCGGGCAGCAGCCGGTACCGGCCGAGCCCGCGGGCCCCGTGCTCCACCAGCTCGACGCGGCTCACCGCGTTGGGCTCGCCCGCCACCTCGTAGGCGGCCAGGACGCCCCGCTCCTTGACGATCCGGCTGCGCACCGTCCGCGGCAGGGCGAGCGCGGGATCGTACGGCGCGACCGCCTCGTACACCTTGCGCACCCGGCGGTCGCGGAACAGCGTCTGGTACGCGCCGCGGTCCTCGGGACGCACGACGAACAGCACCAGACCGGCGGTGAGCCGGTCGAGCCGGTGCGCGGCGCCCAGCGCGGGCAGGCCCAGTTCGCGCCGCAGCCGGGCCAGCGCGGTCTCGACGACATGGCTGCCGCGCGGGGTGGTCGCCAGGAAGTGCGGCTTGTCGGCGACGACCAGGTGCTCGTCGCGGTACACGATCTCCAGCGGGAACGGCACGGGCGTCTCGGGCGGCAGCTCGCGGTGGTACCAGACGAACGTCCCCGGCGTGTACGCCGTCTCCGCCGTGACCGCCCGTCCGTCGGCGTCGACGACCTGCCCGGCCTCCAGCATCGCGTCCACGACCGGGGCGCGCGCCGCGCCGAGCCGCTCGACCAGGTGCTCGCGCACGGTGGCCCAGGAGCCCTCGCCCGGCAGCCGCACCCGCACCGGGTCGACGCCGTCGCGTTGCGGTAGGGGAGGGGGCGGGGGCGGCGTGCGGCGTCTCATCGGGGTCCAGCGTACGGCGGGGGAAAACCCGTTGACTCCTCGTGAGCCGTCGGCAGGATGCGGATCATGCCCTACACAGTCGGCCCCGTCCTTCCCGCCGGAACCCTCTCGAGCGTGCCGCAGCCCGTGGTCCCCACCGGCGACGGCCTCCTCCTGCGCCCCTGGCGGCCCGACGACGCCCCCGCCGTCCACGACGCCTTCCAGGACCCGGCGATGCACCAGTGGCACGTCCGGGCCGCCGACTCCGTGGAGGAGGTGGCCGGCTGGATCAGGGAGTGGTGTGCGGCCTGGGAGGAGGAGCGCAGCGTCCAGTGGGCCGTCGTCGACGCCGGCGCCGGCGAGCTGCTGGGCCGGGTGGCGCTGCGCAGCATCCTGCTCGACGAGGGCGTCGCGGAGGTCGCGTACTGGACCGCGAGAGCGGCGCGCGGCCGGGGGGTCGCTCCCCGGGCCACGGCCGCCCTGGCCCGCTGGGCCCTCGACGAGGTCGGCTTCCACCGGCTCGAACTGCATCACGCCACCGCCAACGAGGCCTCCTGCCGGGTCGCCGGCAAGGCCGGTTTCACGTTCGAGGGCATCCGGCGCAGCGCCTGCCTCCATCCGGACGGCTGGCACGACATGCACCTCCACGCGCGCGTGCAGGGCGACTGAGCGGGGCGACCGGACGGGTCGGCCGAGCGGCCGTGCAGCGGGTGAGCCTCGCACGCACGGGTGCACGCGCGCGCGTGCGTGCGGGCCGGCGCGGGGCCGGTACGGGTGGGTCGTCCTGCCGGCGTTCGGCGTTCGGCTCGCGGCCGGGGCGGGTCACCGGTGCGCGGGACGCGGGACGTTGGGGAGACGGCCCTCGGGGAGGGCGAGGGCGTTCGGCCGGGACATGGGGGGGGCCGGGGGCCGGCGTACCGTGCGGCGGCCGGGGCGGTCGTGGGCGGGGTGCGCGCCGGCGGGCGCGGGGGTTCGGCAGGCGCGGCGGGCGGCCCGCCGCTGCGGGTGCGGGCCGCCGTCCGCCGGGGTCACGCGGTCGGCGTCGCGCCCTGCCGCTCCTGCTCCTGCTCCTGCTCCGGTTCCTGTTCCTGCTCGACGCGGGCGTTCCACTCGCGCTTGGTGGCCTGCCAGCCGTCCTCGTCGTGGCCGAGCCGCCAGTAGCCGGAGATCGACAGGTCCTCGCGGGGGACCGCCCGCTCGACGCGCAGCAGCTTGCGCAGCTCCTTCACGCAGGCGGCCTCGCCGTGCACGAACGCGTGCAGGCGGCCCTCCGGGAAGGGCAGCGCCCGCACGGCCTCGACGAGCCGTTCGCCGGCCGGCCGCCCGCCGCGGTGCAGCCAGACGACCTCCACGTCGGACTCGATCTTCTGCTCCTCCTCCGGGCCCGCCACCTCGATGAAGGCGTGGGCGAGGGCGCCGGCGGGGAGCGACTCCAGGGCGGCCGCGATGGCGGGCAGGGCGCTCTCGTCGCCGGCCAGCAGATGCCAGTCGGCGGCCGGGTCGGGCGCGTAGGCGCCGCCGGGGCCCATGAAGCGGACCGTCTCGCCGGGCCGCACGCGCGTCGCCCACGGTCCGGCCAGGCCCTCGTCGCCGTGGATCACGAAGTCCAGGGTCAGTTCACGGTGTCCGGCGTCCCAGTGGCGCACGGTGTACGTCCGGGTCACGGGCCAGTGCTCGCGAGGGAACTCGGCGCGGATCCGGTCCAGGTCGAACGGCTCCGGATAGGTGACGCCCTCGGGGCCGAAGAGGAGTTTCACGTAGTGGTCGGTGCACGTGTCCGCGGCGAACCCGGCCAGGCCCTCGCCGCCGAGGACGACGCGCTGCATGTGCGGGGTCAGCCGTTCGGTGCGGACGACCTGCGCGGAGTGAGGCTTGCGCGGCTTCCGTGCCGGACGTTCTGCCATGACGGCCTCCCATGTCGATGTAGTTAGGTTAACCTAAGTTAGCATCGCTTTCGGGGTGCGCCCCCGTTCAGGACGCCAGGGTCGTCAGCAGCCGCTGCAACGATCCACCGAGCCCCCAGCGCTGCGCCAGCGCCTCCAGTGTCGCCCCGTCCCGCGGCGTGCGCGGCAGCGCGGTCGTCACCTCCGGCAGGGGCACGTCGCCGGCGACCTTGACCACCTTCGGCGCGACCGCCACGTACGGCCGGGCCTCGTCCAGCCGCTTGCGCTGCGACGGCGTCAGCCTGGCCCCGCGGTCGTCGACGGCCGCCATGATCCCGGCCAGGTCGCCGAACTCGGCCAGCAGTTTCGCCGCGGTCTTCTCCCCGATCCCCGGCACGCCCGGCAGTCCGTCGCTCGGGTCGCCGCGCAGCAGCGCCAGGTCGGCGTACCCGGGACCGTCGACGCCGTACTTCTCGCGCAGCCACGCCTCGTCCGTGATCTGCAACGTGCCGACGCCCTTGAGCGGGTACAGCACGCGCACCCCGCGCGCGTCGTCCACCAGCTGGTACAGGTCGCGGTCTCCGGTGACGATGTCCACCGGGCCCTTGGCGATTCCGGTGAACGTGCCGATCACGTCGTCCGCCTCGTAGCCCGCGACGCCCACGCGCGCGATGCCGAGCGCGTCCAGGACCGCCTCGATGACCGGCACCTGCGGCGAGAGCGCGTCCGGCACCTCCTCCTCGTCCGGTCCGCCCGCGCGCTCCTCGGCGACGCGGTGCGCCTTGTAGGAGGGGATCAGGTCCACCCGCCACTGGGGCCGCCAGTCGGCGTCCATGCAGGCGACGAGCTCGTCCGGCCGGTGGTCCTTCACCAGCCGGTCGATGAAGTCCAGCAGCCCGCGCACGGCGTTCACCGGAGTGCCGTCCGGCGCCCGCACGGAGTCCGGGACGCCGAAGTAGGCGCGGAAGTAGAGCGAGGCGGTGTCGAGGAGCATCAGTCGTCCGGTCACGCCACGCATCATGCCGCACACGCGCACGCGTGACGGCCGTGTATTCACTCCCGTGGCAGACGTGAACGTCCGGCGCGCCTTCTGTGAACTGAGCCACTGATGCGTTTGCTCCCGGCCGGCCAGGGCAGGGGTCGCCGCGGAGCAGGGCGGGTCACCCCGCCGGCCGTCTGCGGTCGCCCACTGCTCCGGTCCCGTCCCCCACCGAGAGGCACGCGTGTCATCCAGGCTAGAGGCCGAGCATCTGCACAAGGTGTTCGGCAGACGACCGGAGCAGGCCGTCGAACGGCTCCGCGCGGGAGCCGACCGTGCGCAGCTGCGCGCGGAGGGCGCCACGGCCGCCGTCGTCGACGCGTCCTTCACGGTGCGGCCGGGACAGATCTTCGTCGTGATGGGCCTGTCCGGATCCGGCAAGTCCACCCTGCTGCGCATGCTCAACGGGCTGCTGGAGCCGACCGCCGGGCGCGTCCTCTTCGACGGCCAGGACCTCACCGCGCTCAGCGACCGCGAACTGCGCGAGGTCCGCGCGCGGAAGATCAGCATGGTCTTCCAGCACTTCGCGCTCTTCCCGCACCGCACGGTCCTCGACAACGTCGCCTACGGACTGGCCGTCCAGGGCGTCCCGCGCCGCGAGCGCGAGGAACGCGCGGCCGAGGCGCTGCGGCTGTGCGGCCTGGCCGGCTGGGAGACGTCCTGGCCGGACGAGCTGTCCGGCGGCATGCAGCAGCGGGTGGGGCTGGCCCGGGCCCTGGCCACCGACGCCGACCTGCTGCTCATGGACGAGTCGTTCAGCGCGCTCGACCCGCTGATCCGCCGCGACATGCAGGACCAGCTCCTCACCCTCCAGCAGACGCTGAAGAAGACCATCGTCTTCATCACCCACGACCTCAACGAGGCCATGCGCCTGGGCGACCGCATCGCCGTCATGCGCGACGGCCGCATCGTGCAGACGGGCACGGCCGAGGACATCCTGCTGCGCCCCGCGGACGACTACGTCTCCTCCTTCATCCAGGACGTCGACCGCGCGCGGGTGCTGACCGCCTCCGCCGTCATGGACACCGCGGTCCGCGGCGACGAGGCCGACTGCGGCTGCCGGACGGCCGCCCCCGACACCCCGTTCACCGCGCTGTGCGCGCTCAGCGCCCGTCTGCCGCACCCGGTCGCCGTCGTCGACGGCGGGCGGCTCGTCGGCGTCGTGCCGCGGCAGCGCCTGGTGCGCTTCCTGGGCGACGGACAGGACGACGAGGCCGCCTGCGCCGGCCCGCGCGGCACCGGGGAGAAGGTGACCGCCCGTGCCTAGGCTCCACCTCGGCGACTGGGTCGACTCCGGCGTCGACTGGCTCGTCACCCACATGTCCTGGCTCTTCGACGCCGTCAAGGCGGTCGTCGAAGGCATGTACGACGGCCTGGACGCCGTTCTCACCGCCCCCGAACCGCTCCTCCTGGCCGGCATCCTCGCGGTGCTCGCCTGGTGGCTGCGCGGCCTGGTCGCGGGCCTCCTGACCTTCGCCGGGTTCGCCCTGATCGACTCCCTCGCGCTGTGGGACGAGGCCATGTCGACGCTGTCGCTGGTGCTCGTCGCCACGCTGATCGCCCTGGCGGCCGCCGTCCCGCTCGGCATCTGGGCCGCCCGCTCCAGGGCCGTCAGCGCGACCCTGCGCCCGGTGCTGGACCTCCTCCAGACGATGCCGTCGATGGTCCTGCTCATCCCCGCCATCCTGTTCTTCGGCATGGGGGTCCCGGCGGGCGTCGTCGCCACCCTGATCTTCGCGCTCGCCCCCGGCGTGCGGATGACCGAGCTGGGCATCCGCCAGGTGGACGGCGACCTCGTGGAGGCGGCCGAGGCGTTCGGCACCACGCCCCGCGACACCCTGCTGCGCGTGCAGCTGCCGCTCGCCCTGCCGACGATCATGGCGGGCGTCAACCAGGTCATCATGCTGGGCCTGTCGATGGTCGTCATCGCCGGCATGGTCGGCACCGGCGGCCTCGGCGGCGCCGTCAACGAGGCCATCGGCCGGCTCGACATCGGCCTCGGCTTCGAGGCGGGCCTGGGCATCGTCGTCCTCGCCGTCTACCTGGACCGGATGACCGGCGCCCTCGGCACCCGGATCTCCCCGCTCGGCCGCCGCACCGCCGCCAAGGCCCGGGCCACCGTGTGGACGCACCGTCCGCGCCCCGCCGTCGCCGTGGTCGGCGTGGTCGTCCTCGCCCTGGTCGCCGGCGGCATGGGCGTGTTCGGCTCCCCCTCCGGCACCGCCGAGGCATCGGCCTCCGACGTCGGCAAGGGCGAGGAGATCAAGATCGGCTACATCCCGTGGGACGAGGGCATCGCCTCCACCTACCTCTGGAAGGAACTCCTGGAGGAACGCGGCTTCGAGGTCACCGCCGCCCAGTACGCCGCCGGCCCCCTCTACACGGGCGTGGCCACCGGCCAGATCGACTTCCAGACCGACGCCTGGCTGCCCACCACCCACGCCGAGTACTGGAAGAAGTACGGCGACCGGCTCGACGACCTCGGCTCCTGGTACGGCCCCACCTCACTGGAGCTCGCCGTCCCCTCGTACGTCAAGGACGTGAACTCCCTCGCGGACCTGAAGAGCCACGCCTCCGAGTTCGGCGGCAGGATCACCGGCATCGAGCCCAGCGCCGGGATGATGGGCCTGCTCAAGGACAAGGTCATGGGCGCGTACGGCCTCGACGGCGCCTACACGGTCGTCGACGGCTCCACGCCCGCGATGCTCGCCGAGCTCAAGCGCGCGTACGCCGCGAAGAAGCCGATCGCCGTCACGCTGTGGTCGCCGCACTGGGCGTACAGCGACTACGACCTGAAGAAGCTCAAGGACCCCCGGGGCGCCTGGGGCAAGGGCGACGGCGTGCACACCGTGGCGCGGCGGGGCCTCGCCGCCGACCACCCCCAGGTCGGGAAGTGGCTCAAGGACTTCCGGATGACCGAGGCCCAGCTCACCGGTCTGGAGGCGCTGATCCAGAAGGCCGGCAAGGGCAAGGAGCAGGACGCGGTACGGACCTGGCTGAAGGACAACCCCGCGCTCGTCGACCGGTGGGTACCGGTCGCCGGCTCGGGGCAGGAGAGCCGGGCGGCCCGGTGACCTGACAGCACCGCGGCCGTCCGCCGAGGGGCGGGCGCCGGCGCACGGCCTCACGGCCCGCGCCGGGGCCCGCCCCTCGGGCCGTCCGGATCCCCTCCCGCCCCCGTTCGGCGTGCTTTCGCCCAGGAGTCCGGCACGCACGCGTGCCGGGATCCGAGGGGCCCGCGCGCGGGCGGCCCGACGGGAGGAATTCGGCCAACCACGCAGAGCTACACTCATCCCCGAGCCGGTCCGCCGGTGACGCCGGGGACGGGCGGGAACACCGGGGGCCGCTCGCGCATTGAACCGGAGAACGGGAGAGCCGCGCCGCACCCGCCGTTTCCGGGCCCGGAGCGACTGGCGTGAACTGTGGGGTCCCGTGTCACCCCGTGCGTCCTCGATGTGACGGGCACATGAAACGGTTTGCCGAACATGCATAGGGTGCAGAGAACTCAGCAGTGACCTCGGCGCAGGATGTGCCCGAGGACCCGGCGGACACACGGCGTCGACGAGCGAAGGAGGGAGCCGGAGCGATGGGCGACCACAAAGAACAGCCCCTGCGGGTGGGCGCGGCCGTGCGCCGCCGGCGCCGCTCCCTGGAGCTGACCCTCGCCGTCGTGGCCGAGCGCAGCGGCCTGTCGGTGCCCTTCCTGAGCCAGATCGAGAACGACCGCGCGCGGCCCAGCACCGGTTCCCTGGAGAAGGTCGCCGACGCGCTGCGCACCACCGCGGTCGAGCTCCTCGCCGCCGCCGACCCGGCGTGCAGCGTGGACGTCGTGCGGGCCGAGGTCGTCGAGGCCGCCGGACAGCTCCCCGGGCAGACGCCCGACGCGGAGCCCCGCTCCCGTTCCCTGGTGCGCGGGCACCACCAGATGCACGCCTCCGAGTTCACCGGCGACCACGACGCCGGCCGCGAGTTCCAGTACCGCAACGACCAGTTGATGTACGTCGCCGACGGCGCGGTGGAGATCGAGGCGGAGGGCCGCGCCTACCGCCTCGGCCGCGGCGACACCCTCTACCTCACCGGCGGCGTCCGCCACCGCTGGCGGGCGACCGTGGCCGACACCCGCGTGGTCGTCGTCGCCGTGGCCGAGCACATCGAGGCGGTCCGCGACCGGGACCGGGGACGGAAGCGGTAGTGCGGGTCGTCTCCCTGGTGCCGTCGCTCACCGAGGCCGTCGCCGTCACCGTGCCCGGCGCCCTGGTCGGGGCCACCGACTGGTGCAGCCACCCGGCCGGTCTCGACGTCACCCGGATCGGCGGCACGAAGAACCCCGACGTCGAGCGGATCGCCACGCTCGCCCCCGATCTGGTGATCGCCAACGAGGAGGAGAACCGGGAGCCCGACCTGACCGCCCTGCGGGCGGCCGGGCTGCGGGTCCTGGTGACGGAGGTCCGGAACGTCCCGCAGGCCTTCCGCGAGCTGTCGCGGGTCCTCGACGCCTGCGGCGGGCCGTCCCGGCCGGACTGGCTGGCGCGCGCCGAACGGGCCTGGGCGGCGCCGCCGCCGCTCGCCGGGCGCCGTACGGCCGTCGTGCCGATCTGGCGCCGCCCCTGGATGGTCCTGGGCCGGGACACCTTCGCGGGCGACGTGCTGGCCCGTCTCGGCGTCGACCACCTCCACGCCGCTCACGCCGAGCGCTATCCGCGCGTCCCGCTCGCGGACCTGCGGGCGGCCGCGCCGGACCTCGTCGTGCTGCCGGACGAGCCGTACCGCTTCACCGCCGACGACGGCCCCGAGGCCTTTCCGGGAGTGCCGTGCGCGCTGGTCAGCGGACGGCACCTGACGTGGTACGGGCCGTCGCTCGCGGAGGCTCCGCGGGCGCTGGGCGAGGCGCTGCGAGCAGCTCACCGCTGAGCAGCCCGCGCACGGTGTGCCGGGCGGCGACGCCCCAGGCGGCGACCAGCAGCAGGTACAGCGCGCAGGCGAGCACGTCGAAGGCGACCAGCCCGGTGTGCCGGGCCAGCACCGCCGTCCCGGTCACACAGGTGCCGACCGGGAAGGTGAACGCCCACCACGTCATCGTGAACCCCATCCCGTGTCGGCGGGCCCGCGCCACATGGGCGCCGGACAGGCACAGCCACAGCAGGGCGAAGCCCATGACCGGCACCCCGTACAGCACGGCGAGACCGCCGAGCCCCGCGAGGCCGTGGCCGTCCGCCCCCGGCACCACACCGGGAGCGACCTCGGCGAACCTCCCGACGGCGGTCGTGGACTGTCCGAGCGGCCCCAGCACGAGGAACAGGGCCGGGGTGAGCGCGAGGGGCAGCGGCCCGCCGGTCAGCAGCCGCCCGAACACCAGCGGCAGCATGACGAACGTGGCCAGCAGGCTCAGCCCGAACATGGCGAGGCACGCGTACAGCAGCGTCAGCCGCGGCTGCCCGGCCGGCAGGAACGGCGCCAGCGACGGGCCGAGCGCCGCGGACACCATCGGCGCGACCAGCGGCAGCAGCCACACCGGCGTGGCCTGCGAGACCGTCACCCGGTGCCGCACGGCCATCAGGTAGGGCACGGCGACGGCGGCCGCGAGGGCGACGACCGTGCCGACGGTGAACAGCACGGCGTCCACGGCGACCGCGGCGTCGACGCCGATCCAGTCCCGGCCCACGGCGAGCGTGCCGCCGCCGACGGCGAGCAGCGCCATCGCGAGACAGCCGTAGAACGGGGCCGCCGCTGGGTCGAGGAGGTGCGCGCGGGCCTGGTCGCGATGGTGGCGCCAGTGCAGCGCGCGGGCGGCGAGCAGTGCCGCCAGCAGGGCCAGGGAGAGCGCCCAGAATCCCGCGCACAGCGGCCGCAGTCCCGGCGCCCGCACCGGCAGGGCGACGCCCGCGGTCGCGACGATGGCGGTGCCCATGACCGTGGCGTACCAGTTCGGTCCGAGGTGACGGACGGCGTCGGTGCGCGGACGGGGCAGGACGGACGAGGGCTGGGCGACGGTGACCATGCCTCCACGTTCGCCCGGGAACGCGCCCGCGACCAGGGAGGATGTCTCTATGGGGGCATAAGCTGGGCTTATGGGCAGTGTGGAGGAAGAGCGGCTGGACGGCGGTGGCTCGATCGCGCACCGGGTCCCGGACCTGGGCGCGCTGGAGCTGCTGCTGGCGGTGGCCCGGCTCGGCAGCCTGGGCGCGGCCGCGCGGGAGCTGGGCATCACCCAGCCCGCCGCGAGCAGCCGGATCCGCTCCATGGAGCGCCAGTTGGGCGTGGCGCTGGTGGACCGCTCGCCGCGCGGCTCCCGGCTCACCGACGCGGGCGCGCTGGTCACGGACTGGGCCGGGCGGATCGTCGAGGCGGCGCGGGCCTTCGACGCGGGGGCGCGGGCGCTGCGGGACCGGCGGGACTCGCGCCTGCGGGTGGCGGCCAGCATGACGATCGCCGAGTACCTGCTGCCCGGCTGGCTGCTCGCGCTGCACGCCCGACGGCCGGACACGGCGGTGTCGCTGCTCGCGGGCAACTCGGCGGCCGTCGCGGAGCGGTTGCTGGCGGGGGAGGCGGACCTCGGGTTCGTGGAGGGGCTCACGGCGCCGGCCGGACTGGACTCCGCCGTGATCGCGCACGACCGTCTCGTGGTCGTCGTCGCGCCCGGCCACCCGTGGGCCCGCCGCCGCGGGCCGCTGGACGCCGCCGAGCTGGCCTCGACGCCGCTGATCCTGCGGGAGAGGGGGTCGGGCACCCGGCAGGTCCTCGACACGGCCCTGGGCGGTCTGGCCCGCCCGCTCATCGAGCTGTCGTCGACGACGGCCGTGAAGGCGGCGGCGGTGAGCGGGGCCGGCCCGGCGGTGCTGAGCGAACTCGCCGTGGGCGAGGAACTGGCTCGGCGGCGGCTGGTGGCGATACCGGTGGACGGGGTCCCGCTGGCCCGGGACCTGCGCGCCGTGTGGCCCACCGGGCACCGCCCCGCCGGCCCGGCGCGGGAACTCCTGGCCCTGACCCGCGGCTGAGCCCCGGAACGGGGCCCGCGGCTGAGGCTGGGAGCGGAGGCCCGCACCCGCATCCCGGAGCTGAGGCCGGGAGCGCAGGCCCGCAGCCGAGACCGGGAGCGGGGACGGAGCCGGGACCGGCGGTCGGGGGCGCGGCGCCGGGACCGCAGTCCGGGGCGCGGAGCCGGGACCGGCGCGCGAGGCGGGAAGCCGGGACCGGCGCGCGAGGCGGGGAGCCGGGACCGGCGCGCGAGGCGGGGAGGCGGGACCCGCTCTCGGAGCGCGGAGCCGGGCCCCCCAGCCAGGGCCGCCGTCGTCCGGCGTCCGGTGCCGGGCCTCAGGAGGCCGGGGCTGCCTGCCGGGCGGCGGAGCGGGAGGCGGCGGCGGTGACCAGGGCGCGCATCACCCGGACGTCCTCGCCCATCTCCGGATGCCACTGCACCCCGAGCACCCAGCCGTCGGCCGAGGGCAGTTCGACGGCCTCCACGGTGCCGTCCGCCGCGTGCGCCGACGCGACGAGGCCCGCGCCCAGACGGTCCACCGCCTGGTGGTGGTAGGCGGGGACGGAGGCCCGCTCCGGGACCAGAGCGGCGTAGAGCGTGCCCGGGACCGGCTCGACCGGGTGGCGGCCGACGACGCCCACGGCCTCCACGTGCCCGTCGAGGTGCTGGGTCAGGGTGCCGCCGAGGGCGACGTTCAGGAGCTGCATGCCGCGGCAGACGCCGAGCAGCGGCAGCCCGGCCGCCAGCGCCGCGTCGATCAGGGCCAGCTCCCACGCGTCGCGCTCCGGCGCCGGCGGCCCGGTGCGGGGATCGCGCCGCGCGCCGTACCGGCCGGGTTCGACGTCGGGGCCGCCCGCGATCACCAGGGCGTCGACGCGGGCCACGGCCGCCGCCGCGTGGGCGGGCGCGTCCGGCGGAAGCATCGCGGCCAGTCCGCCGGCCCGCTGCACGAGCCGCGGATACCCGGCGGGCAGGAGCGCCGCGTCCAGCTCCCACACGCCCCAGCGCGCGCCCGGCTCCAGATATGTGCTGACGCCGATCAGCGGCCTGCCGCCCGCCGCTTGGCCGGTCCCGGACGCCGTCGCCCGCGCCGTAGTCGTCATGTGCCCCTCCGGCCGTTCAATGGACCGCCTTCATACCATTGCGCGATCCCTTCGTGGGCGCGCCTCAGGTCAGGAAGCCCCGGAGCAGGGCCGCCGTCCCGGCGCAGTGCTCCCGCATCATCTCCCGCGCGCCGTCCGCGTCGCCGTCCAGCACCGCCTCCACCAGAGCCGTGTGCTGGCGCTGGGAGTGCTCCAGATTGCGCACGAGGAGCGGTATGCAGTCCAGCAGGCCGTTCACGGTGGCCCGCACCGACGCGTACTGCGCGGTCAGCGAGGGCGAGCCGCACAGCTCGGCCAGGGTCAGGTGGAGCAGCGTGTCCCGGCGCCGGTACTCGGCCAGCGGGGCGTCCGCCGTGCCGGCCAGGGCCTCGCGCAGCCGCCCCGCCCGCTCGCCGCTCAGACCGTGCGCGGCGCACAGTCCCGCCGCGCCCACCTCCAGCACCTCCCGGAAGCGCAGCACGTCCTCGATGTCCGTCCCCGCGACGCGCCGCCGCAGCTCGTCCTCGCCGCCCGCGTCCGTGCGCGGCAGCACGAACGTGCCGCCGTAGCGGCCCCGGCGGGCCTCGACCAGGCCCTGGTCCTGGAGGACCCTGAGCACCTCGCGCAGCGTCACCCGGCTGACGCCGAGCCGCTCGGCCAGCATCCGCTCGGCCGGCAGCCGTCCGCCCCCCGGCACCAGACCCAGCCGGAGGATCTGAAGGATCTGCTCCAGCGCCTCCTCGAAGCCGTTGCCGGCCCGCACCGGCCGCAGCACCGGGGCCAGCCGGTCGTCCGGTCCGCCGTCAGCACTCAGCGCCATCAGGCCGCGCCCCCTTCCCAAGCAATGGTTCTCGGCAATACCTTATGGCCACCGGCCGCGGGCCGACCCGCAGAAGGCGACAGAAGCAAGGAAAAGCAAGGAAGCCAGCAAGCCAGCAAGCCAGCAAGCCAGCAAGCCAGCAAGCCAGCAAGCCAGGAAGCCAGGAAGCCAGCAAGCCAGCAAGCCAGCAAGCCAGCAAGCCAGGAAGCCAGGAAGCCAGCAAGCCAGCAAGCCAGGAAGCCAGGAAGCCTGAGGAGGCCCTCCCGTGGCAGACCGCACACCCCCGCTCGCCGTCGAGGAACTGCGCGCCCTCGTCGCGGGCGGTGAGATCGACACCGTCGTCCTCGCCTTCCCCGACATGCAGGGGCGGCTCCAGGGCAAGCGGTTCGCCGCCGGCTTCTTCCTCGACGAGGTCCTCCCGCACGGCACCGAGGGCTGCAACTACCTCCTCGCCGTCGACACCGACATGAACACCGTCGACGGCTACGCCATGTCCTCCTGGGACAGCGGCTACGGCGACTTCGCCATGCGTCCCGACCTGTCCACCCTGCGGCGCGTGCCCTGGAACGCCGGCACGGCGATGCTCATCGCCGACCTGGCCTGGCACGACGGCTCGCCCGTGACCGCCGCCCCGCGCCAGATCCTGCGCCGCCAGCTGGAGCGCCTGGCCGGGCACGGCCTCACCGCACAGGTCGGCACCGAGCTGGAGTTCATCGTCTTCAAGGACAGCTACGAGGCCGCCTGGGACGCGAACTACCGGGGCCTCACCCCGGCCAACCAGTACAACGTCGACTACTCGGTGCTCGGCACCGGCCGCGTCGAGCCGCTGCTGCGCCGCATCCGCAACGAGATGGCCGGCGCCGGGCTCACCGTCGAGTCCGCCAAGGGCGAGTGCAACCCCGGCCAGCACGAGATCGCCTTCCGCTACGACGAGGCCCTCGTCACCTGCGACCAGCACGCGATCTACAAGACCGGCGCCAAGGAGATCGCCGCCCAGGAGGGCGTCTCCCTGACCTTCATGGCCAAGTACAACGAGCGCGAGGGCAACTCCTGCCACATCCACCTCTCGCTCACCGACGCCGACGGCGCCAACGTCATGGCCGGCACGGCCGGCGACCCGGACGGCATGTCGCCGACCATGCGCCACTTCCTCGCCGGACAACTCGCCGCCCTGCGCGACTTCTCCTTGCTCTACGCCCCCAACATCAACTCCTACAAGCGGTTCCAGCCCGGCTCCTTCGCCCCGACCGCCGTCGCCTGGGGACACGACAACCGCACCTGCGCGCTGCGGGTCGTCGGCCACGGCCGCTCCATGCGCTTCGAGAACCGGCTGCCGGGCGGCGACGTCAACCCGCACCTCGCCGTCGCCGGACTGATCGCCGCGGGCCTGCACGGCGTCGAGCGGAAACTGGAACTGCCCGAGGCCTGCGCCGGCAACGCCTACACCGCCGACTACGCGCACGTGCCCACCACCCTGCGCGAGGCCGCCGCGCTCTGGGAGAACAGCCCGATCGCACGGGACGCCTTCGGCGAGGAGGTCGTCGCCCACTACCGCAACATGGCACGCGTCGAGCTGGCCGCCTTCGACGCCGCGGTCACCGACTGGGAACTGCGCCGCTCCTTCGAACGCCTGTGAAAGGCCCCGACGTGTCCCACCCGCACCCGCAGTCCACCGGCGAACAGCCCCCGACCGGGCCGCCGTTGCCGCACGAACTGACCGTCCTCGACCCGTCCACCGAGGCCGTCGTCGCCACCGTCGCGGCCGCCTCCCCGGCCGACGTCGACCGCGCCGTCACCCGCGCGGGCGCCGCCCAGGCCCGCTGGGCCGCCGCGGCACCCGCCGACCGGGCCCGGCTGCTGCGCCGCTTCGCCGACGCCGTCGACGCCCACCGGGAGGAACTGGCCCTGCTGGAGGTCCGCGAGGCCGGCCATCTGCTCGGCAACGCCCGCTGGGAGGCCGGCAACGCCCGCGACCTGCTCCTCTACGCGGCCGGCGGCGTGGAACGGCTCCTGGGCCGGCAGATCCCCGCCCCCGGCGGCTGGAACGTCACCTTCCACGAGCCCCTCGGCGTGGTCGGCGTGATCGCCCCCTGGAACTTCCCCATGCCGATCGCCGCCTGGGGCTCCTTCCCCGCCCTCGCCGCGGGCAACGCCGTCGTCCTCAAACCCGCCGAGACCACCCCCCTCACCGCCCTGCGCCTGGCCGGGCTGGCCCTGGAGGCGGGCCTGCCCGAACACCTCTTCCAGGTGCTGCCCGGCCACGGCGCGATCACCGGACGGGCGCTCGTCGACCACCCCGGCGTCGCGAAGATCGTGTTCACCGGCTCCACCCGCACCGGCCGCGAGGTGATGCGGCGCTGCGCAGAACTGATCAAGCCCGTCACCCTCGAACTCGGCGGCAAGAGCCCCAACGTCGTCTTCGCCGACGCCGACCTGAAGGCCGCCGCCGACCCCTTCTCGTTCCTCGACAACTCCGGCCAGGACTGCTGCGCCCGCACCCGCATCCTCGTCCAGGAATCGGTGTACGACGAGGTCGCCGACCACCTCGCGCGCGAACTGGCCGCCGTCGTGGTCGGCGACCCGGCCGACGAGGCCACGCAGATGGGCCCGCTGATCTCCCGTCAGCAGGTGGACCGCGTACGGTCGTTCGTCCCCGACGACGCCGAGGCGCTGCGCGGCGGCGCACCCGAGGGCCCCGGCTTCTGGTTCCCGCCGACCGTCCTCACCGGCGCCGCGCCCGACTCGCCCGCCGCCCGCGAGGAGATCTTCGGCCCCGTGGCCGTCCTGCTCCCCTTCACCGACGAGGCGGACGCGATCCGGCTCGCCAACGACACCCCCTACGGCCTCTCCGGCTCCGTCTGGACCCGGGACGTGGGCCGCGCGCTGCGCGTCTCGCAGGCCGTGCGCGCCGGGAACCTGTCCGTCAACTCCCACTCCAGCGTCCGCTACTGGACCCCCTTCGGCGGCTACAAGCAGTCCGGCGTCGGCCGCGAGCTGGGTCCGGACGCCCTGACCGCCTTCACCGAGACCAAGAACGTCTTCATCAGCACGGAGGGCCCCGCACAGTGACCAGAGAGATCGTCTGCCGCCGGCTCGTCGGCCGCACCGCCGTCGTCACCGGAGCCGGCAGCGGCATCGGCCTCGCCACCGCCCGCCGGCTCGCCGCCGAAGGGGCGCACGTGGTCTGCGGCGACGTCGACGAGACCCGCGGCAGGGCCGCCGCCGAGGAAGCCGGCGGGCTCTTCGTGAAGGTCGACGTCACCGACCCCGAACAGGTCGAGGCGCTGTTCGAGGCCGCTCACGACACCTACGGCAGCGTCGACGTCGCGTTCAACAACGCCGGGATCTCCCCGCCCGACGACGACTCCATCCTGGAGACCGGCCTGGAGGCCTGGAAGCGGGTCCAGGAGGTCAACCTGACCTCCGTCTACCTGTGCTGCAAGGCCGCCATCCCCTACATGCGGCGCCAGGGCAGGGGCTCCATCATCAACACGGCGTCGTTCGTGGCGAGGATGGGCGCGGCGACCTCGCAGATCTCGTACACGGCGTCCAAGGGCGGCGTGCTGGCCATGTCCCGCGAACTCGGCGTGCAGTTCGCGCGGGAGGGCATCCGGGTCAACGCCCTGTGCCCCGGCCCGGTCAACACCCCCCTGTTGCAGGAGCTGTTCGCCAAGGACCCGGAGCGGGCCGCCCGCCGCCTGGTCCACATCCCGGTGGGCCGGTTCGCCGAGGCCGAGGAGATCGCCGCCGCCGTCGCCTTCCTGGCCAGCGACGACTCCTCCTTCGTCAACGCCACCGACTTCCTGGTGGACGGCGGGATCTCCGGCGCCTACGTGACGCCGCTGTAGTCCGCCCGCCGCCGGGTCACAGGAACGTCCGGCCCTCACCACGGTAGGTCGGCACGGTCGCCGTCACCGACTCGCCCTCGACGAGGTGCAGTTCGTCGAACCGCTCGCACAGCTCCCCGGCCTTCGCGTGCCGGAACCACACCTTGTCGCCGATCAGCAGATCGTCGGCGGGGGAGCCGATGAGCGGGGTCTGCACCTCGCCGGGGCCCTCCTGCGGGTCGTACCGCAGTCCCTCGGGCAGATACGGCACGGGCAGCCGGTCGGGCCCGGCGGCGCCGGAGGCGGGATACCCGCCGCCCAGCACGGTCACGATCCCCACCCCGGGCCGCCGCACGACGGGCTGCGCGAACAGCGCGGCCGGACGCCCGCTGAACGACGTGTAGTTGTCGAACAGGCGCGGCACGTACAGCCCCGACCCGGCCGCGATCTCCGTGACGGCGTCCTCGGCCGCCGTGTGCTGCACACTGCCGGTGCCGCCGCCGTTGACGAACTCCAAATCCGGGGCGACGGCCCGCACCGCGCGCACCACCGCGGCGCGCCGCTCGGCGAGCTCACGCCGCGCGGTGGCCTGCATCAGCCGGATCGCCCGGGAGCGCAGGGGCCGCCCCGCGAGGGAGTCGCCCACCCCGGCGATGTGCCCCTCGTACGCCATGATCCCCACGAGCGCGAACCCGGGCCGCCGGGACACCGCCCTCGCCACGTCCGCCACCTGGGCGGGGGAGTGCAGCGGGGAGCGCAGCGCCCCGACCCGCAGCCGCCCGCCGAGCAGCCTCAGCGACGTGTCCAACTCCAGGCAGACGCGGACCACTTCGGTCCCCTCGCCGCGCGCCGCGTCGATCAGATCCAGCTGGGCGACGTCGTCGATCATGACGGTGACCGCCGCGGCCAGCTTGGGATCGGCGGCCAGCTCGGCGAAGCCGGCACGGTCGGCCGACGGATAGGCGAGCAGGACGTCCTCGAAGCCCGAGCGGGCCAGCCACAGGGACTCGGCGAGGGTGAACGACATGATCCCGGCGAAGCCGTCCCTGGCCAGGACGCGCTCCAGGAGCGCCCGGCAGCGCACCGACTTGCTGGCGACGCGGATCGGCTTGCCCCCGGCCCGGCGGACCAGATCGTCGGCGTTGGCGTCGAAGGCCTCCAGGTCCACAAGGGCGAGAGGGGCGTCGAGATGGGCGGTGGCCCGGTCGTAACGGGCCCGGTCGGCGGCGCGCGCAGTCATGGACGCAGCCTGCCAGACAGGATTACCGCAGGGTAGGGGGACGTTCCGGGCAGAAGCCGCCGGCGGCCCGGACGGGTTCCCGTTTGCCGGGCGACAAGCCGTAGAGTGACGCGCACGCACGCAGGGACGGCTCCGGCCGGACGCCAGCGTCGGGATGCCGCTCCGCCCGTGCGGGTATGGCTGCCCGGAACGGACCGCCGCGTCCGCCCGGGCCGCGGGCGACGAGAACGACGGCCCGCGTACTGCAACGACGGCCCGCGGACGAGGAAACGGGGGGTGCATGAGCACGGAAGCACGCCGCGCCTCGGTCCCCCCGCGACCCGACGTGCCGCCCCGGCCGGACGTGCCGCCCCAGCCCGGCGTCCCCCCGCGCCCGGCGACCCCGCCCCGCCCGGCCCGCCCCCCGGCCCAGCCCCCGGCAGTCCCCACGCCTCCCGCGGGCCCCACGCCTCCTGCGGGCCCGGACAGCCCGCTGAACCCGGCAGGTCCGACGAGCCCGCCGCACCCCGCCGGCCCGTCGGACCCGGCGGACGCCGTCGGCGCGGACGGTCGCGCGACGGGCCGCCCCGCGACCGGCGGCCGACCGGAGCGCGAGCCCGCACCGCGTCCGGTCCCCGGCCGGCAGGAACGCCACTTCACGTCCCGGACCGCTCCGGCCGCGGCCGGGCCGGACGCCGCGCCCCGCGAGCCCTCCACCGGTCCGGCGCACCCGCCGACCGCCGAGCCCCGCGCGGACGACGGCGCCCCGGCCGCCTCCGGCACCGCCGGTCCCCCCTCCCGCACCGCCCCCCGCTTCGTCAGGCTGCGGGCCCAGCACACGGACGCCATGACCCCGCCCCCGCCGCCGCCCGCGTCGGCGCGCTTCCCGGACACCCCGCCCCGCCAGGGCCGTCCCGCCCCAGCCGTCCGGAGCGACGAACCCGCAACGCCCGGACGCCCCGAGGAGCGCCCGCCCGCCCCGCGCCCCGGCCCGCCGCACGACTTCCGCCGCCCCCCGCGCCCCACCGGGCCCGCGTCCCGCCCCGCACCCACGGACCCCGCCGACGCCCACCGGCCCTTCGGCGCGCCCGGCCCGCGCGGATCGTCGGCCGTGCCGGGTGCGCCCGAAACGGGTCAGGCGGCTCGCGGCGGTCCCGGAACGAGCGGGGCTCGCCCTCCCGGCTCCGGGGGCTCGCGCCCCGCGGGACCGGACGACGCCCCCGCCCCGAGGCCGGTCGCCGACCACACCGCCGAGCGGGCCTGGTCGCCGCTGCCCCGCGGCTGGGTCCCCGCACCCGCCCCGACCCGCCCCGAGACGCGGACGCAGGACCGCACCCAGGGCCCCTCAGCCGAACCGCGTGACGATTCGCGTCCGGCCCCGGCCTGGTCTCCCGCCCCCGGGTCGCGGACGCAGGACCGGACACAGGGCCCCGACACCGAGCAGAGTGACAGTTCCCGACCTGGCCCCGCCTGGTCTTCCGCCCCCGAGGCGCGGACGCAGGACCGGACACGGGGCCCCGGCGTCGAGTCGCGTGACGATTCGCGGCCGGCCCCGGTCTGGTCTCCCTCCCCTGACGCGCGGACGCAGGACAGGACGCAGGGCCCCGGCGTCGAGTCGCGTGGCGATTCGCGTCCGGCCCCGGCCTGGGCTCCCTCCCCTGACGCGCGGACGCAGGACCGGACACGGGGCCCCGGCGTCGAGTCGCGTGACGATTCGCGGCCGGCCCCGGCCTGGTCTCCCGCCCCCGAGGCGCGGACGCCGGGTCGCACAGCCGAGTCGCGTGACGGCTTCCGTTCCGGCGCTGCCTGGGATCCCGCGGCGCCCGTGCGGCAGCCCGACTTCACCATCGCGCCGCCGCCCGCCCCGGAACCCGCACTGCGGCCCGACCCGGTCGCGGGGCAGGCCGACGGACCCGATCCCGCCCTGTCCTGGAGCGCCCCGATGACCCCCGGCGGCGCCCCCGGCGCCACCCGGCCCGTGGTCACGTTCGCCCGGCCCGAGGGTTACACGCCCCGCATCTCCGGTCTGCGCGCCCCCGGCCTGCGCCTTCTCGGCCGCCGCGGCCGCACGGCCGCGGCCGCCGCCTGCGTCGTCCTCGGGCTGGGCCTCATCGGCGGTGCGGCGACCGGCAGTTGGCTGGTCGGCGGCTCGGGGGAGAACACCGAGAGCAGCGCGTACACGGCCGCGGGCGGCCTGTGGCACAACGTGCCCGTGGACCAGCTCTTCCCGCCCACCGTGGACGGACAGGGCGCGGGCCCCGGCGGCGCCGACCGCACCTGGACGCGGATCGCCGTAGCCCCGGACAGCGGCTGCGCCCGAGCCTTCGACCCGCTGCTCCTCAAGGTGCTCGCCCCGGTCGGCTGCCAACGCCTGCTGCGCGCCACCTACACCGACGCCACCCAGAGCTACGTGACCACCGTCGGCCTGCTGTTCACCACCGCGGACGCCGCCGCGATGCGCGCCCTCGACGCCCGGTTCGCCAAGGAGGGCCTGGCACAGCGGGCGGACCTGATGCCACGCCCGTACGCGGCCAAGGGCACCGCGGCCGCCGGTTTCGGCGACCGGCAGCGCGCCTCGTGGACGGTGTCGGTCCTCACCGACGCGCCCGTCGTCGTCTACGCCGTCTCCGGATGGGCCGACGGCCGCACCGTCGACACCCCGCAGCCCGCTCCCCGGGCCACCGCGACCGGCGCCACCACGGCCCCCGCCCAGGCCGGCCTCGGCAACGAGGCCCAGGGGCTCGCCGACCGCGTCGAGCGCGGCCTGCGCAAGACCGCCGCCACGCCCTCGGAGCAGCCCTCATGAGCACCCCCAGGACCCGTACCCGTACGACCCCTGGCGCCCCGACGGCCCGCACGTCCCGTGCGCCTCGCCCACCCCGCACGGCGCGTACGTCCCGCAGGGCCGGGATCCTGAGTTGCCTCCTCGCCGCCGCCGTCCTCCTAACGCCCGCCTCCACCGCCCACGCCGACGGCATCCGGGCCCAGCAGTGGGCCCTGGACGCCCTGCACATCCAGCAGGTGTGGCAGACCACCAAGGGCCGCGGCATCACCGTCGCCGTCCTGGACACCGGCGTCGAGGCCGACCACCCCGACCTCGCCGGCAACGTCCTGGCCGGCCGGGACATGGTGGGCTTCGGGGCCAGGTCGGGTGAGCGTGCCTGGGCCCGCCACGGCACCGCGATGGCCGGCATCATCGCCGGTCACGGGCATGGCGAGGGGAACGACGACGGAGTGCTCGGCGTCGCGCCCGAGGCGAAGATCCTCCCCGTCCGCGTGATCCTGGAGGACGGCGACCCGCAGCGCACCAAGGCCCGCAACACCCGCGGCAACGCCCTCGCCGAGGGCATCCGCTGGGCCGCCGACCAGGGCGCCGACGTCATCAACCTCTCCCTGGGCGACGACTCGGTCTCCGCCCACCCCGAGCCCGCCGAGGACGAGGCCGTCCAGTACGCCCTGAAGAAGGGGTCGGTCGTCGTGGCCTCGGCCGGCAACGGCGGCGAGAAGGGCGACCACATCTCCTACCCGGCCGCCTACCCGGGCGTCATCGCCGCGACGGCCGTCGACCGCTACGGCACCCGCGCCTCGTTCTCCACCCGCCGCTGGTACGCGACCGTGAGCGCGCCGGGCGTCGACGTCGTCATCGCGGACCCGGACCACAAGTACTACCAGGGCTGGGGGACCAGCGCCGCCTCCGCGTTCGTCTCGGGAGCCGTCGCGCTCGTCAAGGCCGCCCACCCCGGCCTGACCCCGGCGCAGATCAAGAAACTCCTGGAGGACACCGCCCGCAACGCCCCCGCGGGCGGCCGCGACGACTCCCGCGGCTACGGCTTCATCGACCCGGCCGCCGCACTCCGGGCGGCCGGGTCCCTCAGCCCGCAGGGCCTGCAGTCCGCCGCCTACGGCGAGCGGTACTTCGGCTCCGGCCCCGACCGGGCGAAGGCCGGCGACGCCGCCGCCGGCTGGGCCGGTCCGCTCGCGGGCGGCGCGGGCGGGGTGCTGGTGCTGACGGCGGTCGTCCTGTGGCGCGGCCGCCGCGCGCGCGACCGGCGGCCCGGCGCCCCCGGTCCCCACGAGCCGTACGAGCCGTACGAGGCCCTCTAGCGACCCGTGGCGTCCGGCGGTTGTCCGGCCGGCTACCCGTCGGCGGGGGAGACGCCCCCGGACGACGCCGCCGGGGACGGTCCCGCGACCCCCGCAACGGATGCGGACGCCGACGCCGACGCCGTGCCCTCGGCCCGTCCCGTGCTGCCGCCCGCGCTGCCGCCCTCGGCGAAGACCGACACCGCCGCCCTCGCCGCGGCCTCGACCAGCGAGATGCCGTCCGCCTGCGTCGCGTTGCCGTTCGACAGCACGGCCACCGCGTAGTCACGGCCCCCGGCGCTCACCCGGCCGATGCTGTTGACGACCCACAGCCCGGTCGTGCTGCGCGGCAGCCAGCCGTTCTTCAGCGCCCACGCGGACCCGTCGGCCGCGGCCGAGACGCCCCAGTCCTGGCCTGCCGCGATCTTCCCCATCAGCGTCCGCAGATACGACCGCGAGGCCTCGCTCAGTACCGAGCCGTTCCCGAACACCTGCCGCAGCAGCGCCAGTTGGTCGACGGCCGTGGTCCGGGTGAGCCCCCACAGCGCGCCCTCGCCGCCCTCGGTGTCCGTCAGCCCGAGCCGCTCGTTCGCGGCGTCGAGGCCCCCGGCCCCGCCGATGGTCCGCCACAGCACCGACGCGGCGTCGTTGTCACTGGTCTCGATCATGGCCGTCGCGTCCGTCTTCTCGGCCGCCGTGAGACGACGGCCCTCGTCCTGGGCCCGCAGCAGCAGCGCGGCCAGGATGTCCGCCTTGACGACGGACGCCGTGTCGAAGACGCCTCCGCCGTACGCGGCGCGGGCGCCGGAGGCCAGGTCGAGCACGGCCACGGACACGGCCGCGCCCCCGGGCACGGTCACCGCCCCCATGGCCGACGCCAGCAGCGCGTCGCGGTCCTCCCCGGCAGCCGCCGTTTCGGTCCCCACCGCCGCCTCCCCGGTCCCGTCCGCCGACGCCGGCGGCGTCGCGGAGGACGACGATACGGCCGCCCGGCCGCCCGAGTGGTCCGGTGCCGTCACATAGGCCGTGCCGCCGGCCGCGACGCCCAGCACGGCGGCCACGGCGAGCGCGAGGGGCAGGACAGGGCGGCGCCGGGCGGGACGAGCGCGGCGGCCACGACGTGCTCCGCGGGATTCCATGGCCGTGATGCTCGGGGCGACGGCTGTGCGGGCCGTGGGACCCGCGTGAGAGCGAGGTCAGGAGAGCCTGAGAACTCCGTGAACGGCCCCGGCCCCCGGCCCGGCCCCGTCCCCGGCGTCGCGACCCGGGCCCCGCACCGCCTGGCCGACGGGTCCCGATAGGGTCGACGACCGTGGCGAACAAGAACATTCCCGACCCCGGCTTCTCCGACGACGACGGCTCCGCCGACCCCCGGCTGAGCGCGGCGCTCGCCGCCTGGGCCGAGGACCGCACCGCCGTGGGCCCGGTGCTGGCGGCCCTGAAGGGCGCCCGGCTCCTCGTCCCCGTCGTGGCCGTGCTGGGCGAGGTCGAGGAGGACGAGAACGGGCTGCGCCGCGAGAAGACCAGCGACATGGCCGTCCCCACCCTCAAGGCGGGCTCGCGCACCGCGCTGCCCGCCTTCACCTCCACCGACTCCCTCGCCCGCTGGGATCCCGAGGCCCGCCCGGTCGCCGTTCCGCTGCACCAGGCGCTTCAGGCGGCCGCGCACGAGAAGGCCGACACCGTCGTCCTCGACCTGGCCGGGCCGGTGGCCTTCGAACTGACCGGGCCCGCCCTGCTGGCGCTCGCCGAGGGCCGCACCTCCGCCGATCCGCTCGCCGACCCCGCGGTCGTCGCGGCGGTCCGGGCCGCCGTGGCCGCCGAACCGGAGGTCCTCAGCGCCCACCTCGGACCCGGCGAGGCCGACGGCACCCTCGCCCTCGTCCTCGACCCGGCGGTCGTCCCCGCCGAGACGGCACGCGCCGTCGCCCGTCGCCTCGCGGCCGACGAAACGCTGAGGGCCCGCCTGGTGCGCGGCCTCGACCTG